>JAFECV010000119.1 GCA_018241985.1 Pseudomonadota bacterium
GTTGCCGGCCGATCCCAGCGCGTCGCGGAACGGGCCGTAGAACGCGCTCGCGTACTTCGCGCTGTACGCCATGATGCGGGTGTGGATCGCGCCGGCGGCTTCCAGCGCGCGGCGGATCGCTCCGATCCTGCCGTCCATCATGTCGCTCGGCGCGACGATGTCGACGCCGGCCTCGGCCTGCACCAGCGCCTGCTTGACCAGCACCGCGACCGTTTCGTCGTTGACGATGTGGCCGTCGGCATCGAGCAGGCCGTCCTGCCCGTGGCTGGTGTACGGATCGAGCGCCACGTCGGTCATCACGCCGAGCGTCGGGAACCGAGTTTTCAGTTCGCGCACCACGCGCGGCACCAGGCCGTCGGGGTTCGCGGCTTCGCGCCCGTCCGGGGTCTTGCGCGCCGGGTCGATCACCGGGAACAGCGCCAGCGCGGGAATGCCGCGGCTCGCGCATTCCTCGGCCAGCGGCAGCAGCAGGTCGACGCTGAGGCGCTCCACGCCCGGCATCGACGCGACGGCGTCACGCCGGCCCCGGCCTTCCTGCACGAACACGGGGTAGATCAGGTCGTGCACGGCAAGCGCGTTCTCGCGTACCAGGTTGCGGGTGAAGGCATCTCGGCGCAGCCGCCGCGGACGGCCCAGCGGGAACGGGGCATAGGGAGTCATCGGGCGATTGTCACCGATAGGGCGTCCGACATGGCGCCTCAGGGATTACCATGAATTGCATCGCAGCACGATCGATCGAAAGTATTCAGTCCTGTTGTTTTGTTTGCACGTTGTCACAAATTGTTGGTACCCCTGCTTGAAATTTGTAAACACCTTTGTTAGATTGCAAACGGGTGGTTCGCCACCCCCCGCTTTTCCTCCCTGAGCGGGTGCCTCATTGTGTGACAGCAAAAAGGCTTGTGACCCCGGCCATGTTGCCGGGGTCTTTTTTTGTGTCGCCGGGCCGGCCCAAGACAAAAAGCATCCCGTCAGGGGATCGGTCGAACGCGAAGCGCCTGCCCGAGGCGTCATTTTTTTCAGGCCGATTCCGCGCGGGCGATCGGCCCGCCGGCGGCGCGCGCCTACACTCTCGTCATGCTGTGGGTGAAGTCGCTGCACATCGTGTTCGTCGTCAGCTGGTTCGCCGGCCTGTTCTACTTTCCCCGGATTCTGGTCAACCTCGCCATGGTGCCGGCCGCGTCGATAGCCGAGCGCTCGCGCCTGCTGCTGATGGCGGGGAAGCTCCTGCGCTTCATGACGCTGATCGCGGTGCCGGCCGTGCTGCTTGGCCTGTGGCTGTGGCTCGGCTTCGGCATCGGCCGCGGGCCGGGGAGCGGCTGGCTGCACGCGAAGCTGGTCGTGGTGCTGGGGGTGATCGCCTACCACTGGGCCTGCGCGCGGCTGCTGCGCCGCTTCGAGCAAGGCGGCGCCACGCCCGGCCATGTCTGGCTGCGCTGGTTCAATGAAATCCCGGTGATCCTGTTGCTGCTCGCGGTGGTGCTGGTTGTCGTCAAACCGTTCTGAACGCGACGCCGCGCCGAAGATATCGGCCAGGACCGCGGCCTGGCCGCTGGCGCTGTGCTACACCGCGCTGATCGTCTACGCCAGCCTGTACCCGTTCTCGGACTGGCGCGACCAGGGCATCGCGCCCTGGTTCTTCCTGAGCGAGCCCTGGCCCAGGTACTGGACCTGGTTCGACCTGATCTCGAACCTGCTCGGCTACGCGCCGCTGGGTTTTCTGTGCGCGCTGAGCGGTCTGCACAGCGGCCGGCCGCGCCGCGCCGCCCATGCGGTGCTGATCGCGACGCTGGCCGCGGGGCTGCTGTCGTTTTCGATGGAGTCGCTGCAAAGCTACCTGCCGCAGCGCGTGCCGTCGAACGTCGACCTCACGTTCAACACCTGCGGCGCCTGGCTCGGCGCGGTGGTCGCCTATGCGCTCGACCGCCTCGGCGCCATCGATCGCTGGAGCCGGATTCGCGCGCGCTGGTTCGCGCCGCACTCGCGCGGTGCGCTCGTGCTGCTGGCGCTGTGGCCGGTCGCGCTGCTGTTCCCGACGCCGGTTCCGCTCGGTCTGGGCCAGGTGATGGAGCGGCTGGAGGCGGGTCTCGGCGAACTGCTGCAGGGCACGCCGTTCCTGGCCTGGCTGCCGCTGCGCGAGATCGAGCTGCAGCCGCTGCTGCCGCGCGTCGCGCTGCTTTGCGCGCTGCTCGGCATTCTGCTGCCGAGCCTGCTCGGCTACAGCATCATCCGCTCGAAATGGCGGCGCGCGGTGTTCCTGGTCGGGGTGCTGGCGATCGGCGTCTGCGCCACCGGGCTGTCGGACGCGCTCAGCTTCGGTCCGGCGCATGCGTGGAACTGGTTCTCGCTGCCGGTGCAACTCGGCTTGGTGCTGGCGCTGCCGGTGGGCCTCGCGCTGCTGCCGCTGCCGCCGCGCTGGTGCGCGTGGCTGCTGGCGCTGGCGATCGTGCTCGACCTGGTGCTGCTGAACCAGGCGCCGGCCAGTGTCTATTTCTCGCAAACGCTGCAGACCTGGGAGCAGGGGCGCTTCATCCGCTTCCACGGCGTGATCCAATGGCTCGGCTGGCTCTGGCCCTACATCACGCTCGCGTACCTGGCGCTGCGGGGCCTCAGACGATCCCGAAACCTACAATAGCTCGATGGACAGCCCGATGGATTCGCCGCAAGTTCCCGCCTCCGGCTCGTATTTCGAGCGCCACATCTTCTTCTGCCTGAACCAGCGCGACAACGGCGAGGCTTGCTGCGCCGACCACGGCGCGCAGCAGGGCTTCGAGCGCTGCAAGGCGCTGGTGAAGGCGGCCGGGCTCGCCGGGCCGGGCCGCGTGCGGGTGAACAAGGCCGGCTGCATGGACCGCTGCTCCGCCGGCCCGGTTGCCGTGGTCTACCCGGAGGCGGTTTGGTACAGCTACGTCGACGAGCAGGACATCGCCGAGATCGTCGAGTCGCACCTGAAGCAGGGCCGCGTGGTCGAGCGCCTGCTGATCCCGCCGCACATGGGGCGATGACGGTGCGCGCTGGCGTGGCAGCGATGCCAATTTATCGATCAAACAGGCCGCAATCGACCGTGGTTCACACGCATCTTGCTACATAAAGAATAGCAAACCCGTGAACATCCGGACCCGCAGACTGATGCTGCAAGGCGCCGCCGGCGCGATCGAGGCAGTGCAGGACGATCCGCTGGACGCGGCTGCCCCGCGCGGCGTGGCCGTGATCGCGCATCCGCATCCGCTGTTCGGCGGCACGATGGACAACAAGGTCGTGCAGACGCTGGCGCGCGCGTTCGTGCAGTCGGGCTGGGCGGCGGTGCGCTTCAATTTCCGCGGCGTCGGCGCCAGCGCCGGCGCGCACGACGAAGGCCGCGGCGAATGCGCCGACATGCTTGCGCTGATCGACCAGGTCGCGCCCGATGGGCCGCTGGCGCTGGCCGGTTTCTCGTTCGGCGCGTTCGTCGCGAGCCATGCGATCGCATCCTACTGGCCCGCGCGCGCGATCGAGAAGATCATCCTGGTCGGTACCGCCGCATCGCGTTTCGAAGTGGCCGCGCTGCCGGCCGAACTGCACGACCGCAGCCTGGTGCTGCACGGCGAGCAGGACGACACTGTGCCGCTTGCGGCGGTCATGGACTGGGCGCGGCCGCAGGCGCTGCCGATCATGGTCGTCCCCGGCGGCGGCCATTTTTTTCATGGACAATTGCCCCTGCTCAAGAGCCTTGCGCTGCGCCATCTGCGCGCCTGAAGTCCCGGGCTGAAACGCCGGGCGCGTGGAACTTCTGGCAAGCGCGCGCTGTCCGAACCGCAGCGCCGGCGCCTGTGCTTCGCCCGTCTCATTTCTCCTCGATCACCTTTTCCCCTTTCCCGACCCCGTGGTCGCTCAAGCCTCATGAAACGTCCCTTGCTCCTAATCCGCTCCTTCGTACTTGCCGCGGTGCTCGCGCCCGCGGCCCTGCTCGCCGCCACCACGCCCGGCACGGCGGCGCCCACGGCACCTGCAGCGGCGCCGGCCGCGGCCGCTCCCGCGCCTTCGTCGCTGCCGCAGCCGCCCGACGTCGCGCTGCCGACCTATCTGGTGATGGACGTCACGGCGCACCAGATCCTCGCGCAGAAGAACATCGACGCGCCGGTGGAGCCGGCTTCGCTGACCAAGCTGATGACCGCCTATCTGGTGTTCGACGCGCTGCGCGCGAACAAGGTCACGCTGACGCAGGCGTTGCCGGTCAGCGTTCGCGCCTGGAAGACGCTGGGCTCGCGCATGTTCATCGATCCGAAGATGCAGGTGCCGGTGGACGACCTGATCAAGGGCATGATCGTGCAGTCCGGCAACGACGCCTCGGTGGCGCTGGCCGAAGGCGTCGGCGGCAGCGTCGAGCATTTCGTCCAGATGATGAACGACGAGGCGAAGGCGCTCGGCATGAAGTCGACCGCCTACAAGAACCCGGACGGCATGCCCGAACCCGGCCACGTGACCACCGCGCGCGACCTGGGGACGCTGGTCAACCACCTGATGACCGACTTCCCGCAGTACATGCACTACTTCGCGATCAAGAAGTACCACTACCCCGGCACGCCGCCGAGCAACGACACGAATCGCAACGGCCTGCTGTTCAGCGATCCGACGGTGAACGGCATGAAGACCGGCCACACCGAGGAAGCCGGCTACTGCCTGATCGCCACCGCCGCGCGCGACTTCCCGAACGTCGGGGCGCGCCGCGTGATGGTGGTCGAGCTCGGCGCGAAGTCCTGGAACGCGCGCCTGAGCGAGACGCAAAAGCTCCTGAACTGGGCCTACACCGCGTACGACGACGTCCAGCTGTTCGGCCCGGACCAGCCGGCCGTCACGCCCAGCGTCTGGAAGGGCAAGGAAAACGTGGTCAAGCTGGGCCGCCCGCAGGGCATCGTGGTCGCGGTGCCTTCGGGGAGCGCGGCGAAGATCAAGACCGAGGTCGCGCGGCCGGACCCGCTGGTCGCGCCATTCGCCAAGGGCCAGCCGCTCGGCACGCTGAAGGTGTCGCTGGGCGACCAGCCGCTGGTCGACGTGCCGCTGGTCGTGCTCGCGCCGGTCGATCAGGCCGGCGTGTTCGGCCGCGCCTGGGACGCGCTGCGGCTGTGGATCAAATAGGGCGGTGCGGGCGACCGCGGGCCGCGCCGCCCGGATGCGGCCTGCCGCCGTGGCCTGCGCGCGCCGGCGGCGCTGCTGATATACTAGCGGGCTTTTCGGATCGTCCGAAGGGTTGTGCGTTGCCCCATGTGTTGCTACGGGGCGGCGGTGATCCGATGGCGATGCGGCAGCAGATCGCAGTTGGGCCGCAATCGAGGCGGAACCTCAAGCGAGCCGCCCGCAACCGACAGAACAATCGCTGACGAACAGCCCAACGTTTAGGAACGTTTCATTCATGCCGACCATCAATCAGCTCGTACGCCAGGGGCGCACGGTCGAGAAGATCAAGTCCAAGAGCCCGGCGATGGAAAACTCGCCGCAGCGCCGCGGCGTGTGCACCCGCGTCTACACGACGACGCCGAAGAAGCCGAATTCCGCATTGCGCAAGGTTGCGAAGGTGCGCCTGACAAATGGTTTCGAGGTGATCTCGTACATCGGCGGCGAAGGCCACAACCTGCAGGAGCACTCGGTGGTGCTGGTGCGCGGCGGCCGCGTGAAGGACCTGCCGGGCGTGCGCTACCACATCGTGCGCGGCTCGCTCGATCTGCAAGGGGTGAAGGACCGCAAGCAGTCGCGCTCCAAGTACGGCGCGAAGCGGCCGAAGAAGGCCTGACGGCCCAAAATTTTGGTGTCCGGCGCGCCCCCGGCAGGGCGCACCGGACGATATGGCCCGCATACCGGCGTTGCAGTCCGGCCGGGTCGAGTAAGTGAGGGTCGCGATGGCCCTCGCGGCGCTCTTCACAAGGGCGCCAACTGAAGCATTGAGAGGTAAACATGCCACGTCGTCGCGAAGTTCCCAAGCGCGAGATCCTGCCGGACCCGAAGTACGGCAATGTCGAGCTCGCCAAGTTCATGAACGTCATCATGCAGGGCGGCAAGAAGGCGGTCGCGGAGCGCATCGTCTATGGCGCGCTCGAGCAGATCGAGAAGAAATCCGGCGGCAAGGATCCGCTGGAAGCGTTCACGATCGCGATCAACAACGTCAAGCCGATGGTCGAGGTGAAGTCGCGCCGCGTCGGCGGCGCGAACTACCAGGTGCCGGTCGAGGTGCGGCCGGTGCGCCGTCTCGCGCTGTCGATGCGCTGGATCAAGGAGGCCGCGAAGAAGCGCGGCGAGAAGTCGATGGCGCTGCGCCTGGCGAACGAACTGATTGAGGCCACCGAGGGCCGCGGCGGCGCGATGAAGAAGCGCGACGAGGTGCACCGCATGGCCGAGGCGAACAAGGCGTTCTCGCACTTCCGCTTCTGACGGCGGCTACTGCGCGGCCGTGGATCCTCGTTGCGGGGCCCGTCCGGAAATCCTCGCGACCCTAGCGGTCGCTCCGGTTTCCGGCCACCTGCGCCCAGGCTGAAGGCCGCTCGCTACGCCGCTCCCGCGCGCGTGGCGTTTTCCAAGTTTTCCTGAAAGATCATCATGGCTCGCAAGACTCCCATCGAGCGCTATCGAAATATCGGCATCTCGGCGCACATCGACGCCGGCAAGACCACGACCACCGAGCGCATCCTGTTCTACACGGGCGTCAATCACAAGCTCGGCGAGGTGCACGACGGCGCGGCGACGACCGACTGGATGGAGCAGGAGCAGGAGCGCGGCATCACGATCACGTCGGCGGCCGTGACCTGCTTCTGGAAGGGCATGGACCTGTCGCGGCCCG
>JAFECV010000011.1 GCA_018241985.1 Pseudomonadota bacterium
GATCGCGTCCGAAGGCCGCGGAGCAGGCCGTTCGCGGGCACCCGCGGATCCGGCTTGGCCGGGCCCCGCTGGGTGCGCCCCCGGTGAGGGGGTTGGCGGAGCGACACGCAGTGCGCGAAGACTGGGGGGGTGGTCCATCTCAACGCCGCCGCTTGGGCGCCAGCAGCGTGCCGCGGCAGTTCTTCGCGCCGCACCAGCAGGGATACTCGGCCTTGAGCTTGGGTGTGTAGCGCTCGTCGATGATCAGGCCGTAGTCGTAGTTCAGCTCCTCGCCGGCACGGATGTCGCGCAGCGCCTTGATGAAGACCCGGCCCTGCTGCTCGTCGGCTTCGCAGTTCGGGTCGCAGGAATGGTTGATCCAGCGCGCCGAATTGCCGCCGACCTTGGCGTCGATCACGTGCCGCTCGTCGATGTGGAAGAAAAAGGTATGGTTCGGGTCGTTCGGGTCGTGCGGATGCCGCGCCTGCGCCGCCTTCCAGGTGATCACCTCGCCGGTGTATTCGATGATGGTCTCGCCGGCGGCGATGGGTTGCAGCGCGAACACGCCCTTGCCGTGAACGCCCGAGCGGCGGGTCTGGATGCGCCGGCTCGGCGCGGCGGACGGGGTTTCGGACACGGCTGGAAAATTTGGTAAGGTGAATTTGTGCGCGCGCACGCGCGCGAGAAACGTGGAATTGTAGTCATCCGATGAAGACACTGGTCATTGCCGAAAAGCCGTCGGTCGCGCAGGACATCGTGCGCGCACTCACGCCGGTCGCGGGCAAATTCGACAAGCACGACGAGTATTTCGAGAGCGAGAACTACGTCGTGACCAGCGCGGTCGGGCATCTGGTCGAAATCCAGGCGCCCGAGCAGTACGACGTGAAGCGCGGCAAGTGGAGCTTCGCGCACCTGCCGGTGATCCCGCCGCATTTCGACCTGAAGCCGGTCGACAAGACCAAGACGCGGCTGAACGCGGTGGTGCGGCAGGCCAAGCGCAAGGACGTGACGCTGCTCGTGAACGCCTGCGACGCAGGACGCGAGGGTGAGCTGATCTTCCGCCTGATCGAGCAGTACGCCGGCGGCGACAAGGCCAAGGGCCTGGGCAAGCCGGTCCGGCGGCTGTGGCTGCAGTCGATGACGCCGCAGGCGATCCGCGATGGCTTCGACAGCCTGCGCAGCGACGCGCAGATGCAGGGCCTGGCCGACGCGGCGCGCAGCCGCTCCGAGGCCGACTGGCTGGTCGGCATCAACGGCACGCGCGCGATGACCGCGTTCAACTCGCGCGACGGCGGCTTCTTCCTGACCACGGTGGGCCGGGTGCAGACGCCGACGCTGTCGATCGTGGTCGAGCGCGAGGAACAGATCCGCCGCTTCGTCAGCCGCGACTACTGGGAAGTGCACGCGAGCTTCCAGGCAGCGGCCGGCAGCTACCCGGGCAAGTGGTTCGACCCGGACTGGAAGAAGGCGAACGCGCCGCTGCTGCCGAACGGAGAGCCCGACCCCGAATGGCGCGCCGACCGCATCTGGAGCGAGCGCGAGGCGAGCGCGATCGCCGAGGCGGTGCGCGGCCGCACGGCCAGCGTGACCGAGGAAAGCAAGCCCACGACCCAGGCGAGTCCGCTGCTGTTCGACCTGACCGCGCTGCAGCGCGAGGCGAACGGCCGCTTCGGCTTTTCGGCGAAGACCACGCTGGCGCTGGCGCAGTCGCTGTACGAGCGGCACAAGGCGCTGACCTACCCGCGCACCGATTCGCGCGCGCTGCCGGAGGACTACCTGCCGGTGGTGAAGAAGACGATGGAGATGCTCTCCGCGAGCGGCATGAAGCATCTCGCGCCGTTCGCGCGGCAGGCGATCGACGGCAACTACGTGAAGGCTACGAAGCGCGTGTTCGACAACAGCAAGGTGTCGGACCACTTCGCGATCATCCCCACGCTGCAGGTGCCGCACGGGCTGTCGGAAGCGGAACAGAAGCTGTACGACTTCGTGGTGCGGCGCTTCCTGTCCGTCTTCTTCCCGTCGGCGGAGTTCCAGGTCACGACGCGCATCTCGACCGTGGAGCGTGACGACAAGAAGTACAGCTTCCGCTCCGACGGCAAGGTGCTGGTCAAGCCGGGCTGGCTCGCGATTTACGGCAAGGAGGCCGCGAGCGAGGACGACGACAAGGACGGCAAGCGCCTCGTGCCCGTGCAGCCGGGCGAGACGGTGCTGGTCGAGTCGGTCGAACCGAAGGGCCTGAAGACCCGGCCGCCGGCGCGCTATTCGGAAGCCACGCTGCTCGGCGCGATGGAAGGCGCGGGCAAGCTGGTCGACGACGACGAGCTGCGCCAAGCGATGCAGGAAAAAGGCCTGGGCACGCCGGCCACGCGCGCCGCGATCATCGAAGGGCTGCTGACCGAAAAATACATGCTGCGCGAAGGGCGCGAGCTGATCCCGACCGCGAAGGCGTTCCAGCTGATGACGCTGTTGCGCGGCCTGGGCGTCGAGGAACTGTCCAAGGCCGAGCTGACCGGCGAGTGGGAGCACAAGCTCGCGCAGATCGAGCACGGGCGCCTCTCCCGCGACGCGTTCATGCGCGAAATCGCCGAGATGACGCGGCACATCGTGCAGAAGGCCAAGGAATACGACCGCGACACGGTGCCCGGCGACTACGTGACGCTTGCCACGCCGTGTCCGAACTGCGGCGGCATCGTCAAAGAAAACTACCGCCGCTACAGCTGCACCGGCCGTGCCGGCGACGGCGTGGGCGCCTGCGGCTTCTCGTTCGGCAAGACGCCGGCCGGCCGCACCTTCGAGCCGGCCGAGGTCGAGCAGTTGCTGCGCGACAAGCGCATCGGGCCGCTCGACGGCTTCCGCTCCAAGGCCGGCTGGCCGTTCACCGCCGAGATCGTGCTGCGCTTCGACGACGAGGCGCGCAACTACAAGCTCGAGTTCGATTTCGGCGACGAGGACGCCGGCGAGACCGGCGAGCTGGTCGATTTTTCCGGCCAGCAGTCGCTCGGCGCCTGCCCGAAATGCGGCGGCGCGGTGTACGAGCACGGCAAGAACTACGTCTGCGAGAAGTCGGTGCCGACCGAGAAACAGGCAACGCCGAGCTGCGACTTCCGCAGCGGCCAGATCATCCTGCAGCAGCCGGTCGAGCGCGCGCAGATGCAGAAGCTCCTCGCCACCGGCCGCACCGACCTGTTGGACAAGTTCGTCTCGACGCGCACGCGCAGAGCGTTCAAGGCCTTTCTGAAATGGGACGCGGAGGCCGGCAAGGTCGGGTTCGAATTCGAGCCGCGCGCGGGCCGGCCGCGGCCCGGCGCCGCTACTAAAACAATAGCTGCACCCGAAGAATCCACGCGGGCTGCAGCCGCAAAAAGCTTGAAATCCGCGGCGGCACCGGCAAAAACGGCCACCGGCGCCCGCAAGACCGCCGCGAAGCCCGCTGCGAAGAAGACCCCGAAAAAGCCGCGTGCGCCAAGCGCTGGCGGGGGCCTCACGCCGAGCGCCGAGCTCGCGGCGGTGATCGGCGCGGAGCCGGTCGCGCGCACCGAGGTGGTCAAGAAGCTGTGGGACTACATCAAGGCGCACGGCCTGCAGGACGCGCAGGACAAGCGCCGCATCAACGCCGACGCAAAGCTCGCGCCGGTGTTCGGCAAGCCGCAGGTCTCGATGTTCGAGATCGCGGGCATCGTCGGCCGGCATTTGAGTTGATCCGCGAAAAGCCGGATGATGGGACTTTGCTTCAAGCCTGAAGGAGTCCCACCGTGCAACACGTTCCCCGCAGCTGGCGCGCCACCCTGGCGATCGGCGCCGCCAGCCTGATCGCGCCGTTCGCCGTGGCGCCGGCTCAAGCGGCCGGCTTCACGCTCTCCAGCCCCGACATCGCGGCCGGCGGCACAATCGCCAAGAGCTTCGAATACAACGGCTTCGGCTGCAGCGGCGACAACCGTTCGCCGGCGCTGCACTGGAGCGGCGCGCCCAAGGGCGCGAAGAGCTTCGCGCTCACCGTGTACGACCCGGACGCGCCGACCGGCTCCGGCTGGTGGCACTGGATCGTGGTCAACATCCCGGCCAGCGCGACCCAGCTGCCGGCCAATGCCGGCGCGGAAAACAGCACCACGCTCCCCGCCGGCGCGGTGCAAATCCGCAACGACTACGGCACCCGCGCCTGGGGCGGCGTGTGTCCGCCGCCGGGCGACAAGCCGCACCGCTACGTGTTCACCGTGTACGCGCTGGAGACCGACCACCTCGACCTGCCGGCCGACGCGACCGGCGCGCTGACCGGCTTCATGATCCACGCGAACGCGATCGGCCAGGCGAGCTTCACCGCGCACTACGGCCGGCCGAAGTAGCCAACCGCAGAACGCCGGGGCGGTCAGCCGATCAGCCGGCGGCAATTACTCGTGCCATTTCGAGGCACTTGTTCGAGTAGCCCCACTCGTTGTCGTACCAGGACACGAGCTTGACGAAGGTCGAGTCGAGCGCGATGCCGGCCTCGGCGTCGAAGATCGAGCTGCGCGCGTCGCCGCGGAAGTCGGTCGCGACCACCTTGTCCTCGGTGTAGCCGAGCACGCCCTTGAGGCCGCCCTGGGCGATCTCGCGCTGGCTCTGCGCCTTCATCTCGGCGCAGATCTCGGCGTAGCTGGCGGGCTTTTCCAGCTCCACGGTGAGATCCACCACCGACACGTCCGAGGTCGGCACGCGAAAGCTCATGCCGGTCAGCTTCTTGTTCAGCACCGGGATCACGCGGCCGACCGCCTTCGCGGCGCCGGTCGACGACGGGATGATGTTCTCCAGGATGCCGCGGCCGCCGCGCCAGTCCTTGTTCGAGGGGCCGTCCACGGTCTTCTGCGTCGCGGTCGCGGCGTGCACCGTGGTCATCAGGCCGCGCTTGATGCCCCATTTGTCGTTGAGCACCTTCGCGACCGGCGCGAGGCAGTTCGTGGTGCAGGAGGCGTTGGAGATGATCGCCTCGCCCTGGTACGCGCGGTGGTTCACGCCGTAGACGAACATCGGCGTGTCGTCCTTCGACGGCGCGGACATGATGACCTTCTTCGCGCCGGCCTTCAGGTGCTTCTCGGCCGCCTCCTTGGTCAGGAACAGGCCGGTCGATTCGAGCACGATGTCGGCGCCGGCCGCGCCCCAGGCGAGTTCGGCCGGGTCCTTGAGCGCGGTCAGGCGGATCTTCTTGCCGTTCACGATCAGCGTGCTGCCGTCGACCGCGATCTCGCCATGGAAGCGGCCGTGCACCGAGTCGTACTGCAGCATGTAGGCCAGGTAGTCGGGCTCGAGCAGGTCGTTGATCGCGACCACCTCGATGTCGGGGAAGTTCTGCACCGCCGCGCGCAGCACGTTGCGCCCGATGCGGCCGAAACCGTTGATGCCCAGCCTGATCGTCATGTCACTCTCCTTGGGTTCATTGCGAATTCGAAGCGTCGTGCGCGGCCTTCAGCGCCGCAGCACCTTGCGCACCGTGTCGGCGACGTTCTCGGGCGTGAACCCGAAATGCTCGAACAGCGCGCCCGCCGGCGCGGACTCGCCGAAGCGGTCGATGCCGACCACCGCGGCGACGCCGTATTTCCACCACGAATCGGTCACGCCGGCCTCGACCGCGATGCGCGGCACGCCGGCCGGCAGCACGCTGGACTTGTAGGCAGCGTCCTGCCGGTCGAACACCGTGGTCGACGGCATCGACACCACGCGCACCGCGATGCGCTCTGCGGCAAGGAGCTTCTGCGCGGCCAGCGCCAGCTGCACTTCGGAGCCGGTCGCGACGAGCACCGCTTCGGCGCCGCGGTCGAGGCCGGCCGCGCCCGGCTCTGCCAGCACGTAGCCGCCGCGGCGAATCACATCGGTATCGCTCTTCGGCGCGTAGGCCAGAGTTTGCCGGCTCAGCAGCAACGCGGTCGGGCCGTTCTGCCGCGCCAGCGCCGCGTCCCAAGCGACCGCGGTCTCGGCGGTGTCGGCCGGACGCCAGACCTCGAGGTTCGGAACGAGGCGCAGGCTCGCCGCATGCTCGATCGGCTGGTGCGTCGGCCCGTCCTCGCCGAGCCCGATCGAGTCGTGCGTGAACACGTGGACCACGCGCAGCTTCATCAGCGCGGCCATGCGCACCGCGTTGCGGCTGTAGTCGGAGAACGTCAGAAAGGTGCCGCCGTACGGGATGTAGCCGCCGTGCAGCGCGATGCCGTTCATGACCGCCGCCATGCCGAATTCGCGCACGCCGTAGTTGATGTGGCGCCCGCCGTTCGGCGCACCGCCGGCGTCGAAGCGCAGCGGCGGCGTGCTCCTGGTGTTCGTCAGGTTCGATCCGGTCAGGTCGGCCGAGCCGCCGAGCAGCTCGGGCAGCGCGGCGGTCAGCGTCTCGAGCGCGATCTGGCTCGCCTTGCGGCTGGCCACGGCCTCGGCCTTCGCATGCGCGGCGGCGATCAGTTCGGCGGCGATCTCGGCAAAGTTGCCGGGCAGCTCGCCGCGCGCGCGCCGCTCGAGTTCCGCGGCAAGCGCGGGATGCGCCGCGCGATACGCCTCGAAGCGGGTCTGCCATTCGTCCTGGCACCTGGCGCCGGCGCGCTTCGCGTCCCATTCGGCGTAGGCCTCGGGCGGAATCACGAACGGTTCGTACGCCCAGCCCAGCGCCTCGCGCGTCGCGCGCACCTCGTCGGCCCCGAGCGCCTCGCCGTGCGCCTTGGCGGTACCGGCGCGGTTCGGCGCGCCCTTGCCGATCGTGGTCCGGCAGACGATGAAGCTTGGGCGGTCGCGGCTTTGCTTCGCCTTCGCGATCGCCGCATCGACCGCGTCCACGTCGTGGCCGTCGATAGCTCCGATCACGTTCCAGCCGTAGGCGGCGAAGCGCTTGGCCGTGTCGTCGACGAACCAGGGCGCGACCTCGCCGTCGATCGAGATGCCGTTGTCGTCGTACAGCGCGATCAGCTTGTTCAATTTCCACGCGCCGGCGAGCGCCGAGGCCTCGTGGCTGATGCCTTCCATCAGGCAGCCGTCGCCGAGGAACACATAGGTGCGGTGGTCGACGACCGCGTGGCCGCCCTGGTTGAATTCGTGCGCGAGCAGTTTTTCCGCCAGCGCCATGCCGACCGCGTTCGCCAGCCCCTGCCCGAGCGGGCCGGTCGTGGTCTCGACCCCGGGCGTGAGGCCGAACTCGGGGTGGCCCGGCGTCTGGCTGCCGAGCTGGCGGAAGCGCTCGAGCTCGGCCAGCGGCAGGTCGTAGCCGGAGAGGTGCAACAGCGCATACAGCAGCATCGAGCCGTGGCCGTTCGAGAGCACGAAGCGGTCGCGGTCCATCCAGTGCGGATCGCGCGGGTTGTGCTTCAGGTGCCGGCCCCACAGCGCGACCGCGATCTCGGCCATGCCCATCGGAGCGCCCGGATGCCCGGAATTCGCACGTTGCACGGCGTCCATGGCCAGCGCACGGATTGCGTTGGCCATCAGTGGGGTGTTTGCCATTCGAGGCGGCTCCGCGAGGGAATCTGGGGAACCGCTGATTTTACCGGGCGTGCCCTCGACGCCCGGCAGCAGGGGCATCGCGCCCGGCCGGCGCTACACCACCCGCTGCCGCTGCCGCCCCAGCGGTCCGCCATCCAGCGTCATCACGTCGCCGCGCGCAAGGAACCTGGGCGGCTTCATGCCGAGGCCGACGCCGGACGGCGTGCCGGTGACGATCACGTCGCCGGGCAGCAGCGTCATGAAATGGCTCAGGTGCGACACGATCTCGGCGACGCCGAAGATCATGTCGGCCGTGCTGCTGTGCTGGCGCCGCTCGCCGTTGACTTCGAGGGTGAGTGCTATGCGCTGCGGGTCCGGCAGCTCGTCGGTGGTGACCAGCCAGGGCCCGATCGGGCCGAAGCCGTCGAAGCTCTTGCCCTTGACCCACTGGCCGCCGCGCTTCAATTGCCAGTCGCGCTCCGACACGTCGTTCGCCAGGCAGTAGCCGGCGACGAAAGACAAGGCGTCGGCCGCCGCGACGCGCCGCGCCTCGGTGCCGATCACGACGCCGAGCTCGACCTCCCAGTCCATCGCCTGCGAGCCTTCGGGCATCGCGATGTCGTCGTTCGGCCCGGCGAGCGCGGTCAGCGCCTTGTTGAACACCACCGGCTCCTTCGGCACCTCCATGCCGGCCTCGGCCGCATGCTGGCGGTAGTTGAGCCCGATCGCGAGGAACTGGCGCACGCCGGCCACCGGCGCGGCGATGCGCGTGCCGTTTGCTATCAGCGGCATGCGCGCGAGATCGATCGCGGCCAGCGCGGCGAGCTTCGCGGGCGCGAGCCATTCCGGGGTCAGGTCGGGCACCAGCAGCGACAGGTCGCGCAAGGCGCCATTCGCATCGACGGCGCCGGCGCACTCGGCGCCGCGCGGGCCATGTCTGAACAGCTTCATCGGGGGCTCCGTTCCTCTTGAGACCCGGTCATTATCGGCCGCAAGATGACAGCGGCGCTGGCGGCGACGCCCTTCCGGCGGCATGGGAAACGGCGCATCATCGGCGGCAGGCAGTTGACAAGGATGTGCGACATGGGCAAGGCGATCGTGTTCTGCGCCGACGGCACCTGGAACGGGCCCGGCGACACCGACCAGACCCGCGACGGCGGCGATCCGAAGCTCACGAACGTCTGTAAGCTGTTCGGCTGGCTGCAGGGCACGCTGGACGGCGCCTGGGGAGCCAAGGAAATGGAACTGGCGCTCGGGCCGGCCGCAGCGCCGATCCAGGTCGCCAAGTACGTCCACGGCGTCGGCGACAGCCTCGATGTGATCGCCAAGGTCGCCGGCGGCGCGTTCGGCGTCGGTGTCACGGCGCGCGTCGCGCGCGGCTACACCTACCTCTCGCGCAACTACGCCGCCGGCGACCGCATCGTGATCGTGGGATTCAGCCGCGGCGCGTACACCGCGCGGGCGCTGGCCGGCATGGTCGCGGCGCAAGGGCTACTCAGGCCGAACCTCGCGAGCGACCCGGCCACGAAGTACGACAACGCGGTGCGCGCCTGGTTCCGCTACCGCCACGGCAGCGATTCGCCGCTGATCTGCCGCATGCTCGACGGGCTGGACGAGTTCGTGAACATCCGCGGCGTGTTCGGCTCGGGCGATCTGCCCGACGACGCGTTCGTGCCGGTCGAAGGCATCGCCGCAGTCGCGGTCTGGGACACGGTCGGCGCCCTGGGCATTCCGCTGTACGACGTCAAGGGTCATGCGCTCGACCTGTTCGGCTTTGCCGACACCCGGCTCAGCCCCAAGGTCGCGCTCGGGCTGCACGCGGTCGCTATCGACGAGCAGCGCAAGAGCTTCCAGCCGACGCTGTGGGACGACGCGGCCAACGTCACGCAGGCGCTGTTCGCCGGCGGCCATTCGGACGTCGGCGGCGGCTATGCGGAGCATGGGCTGTCGGACGTGCCGCTGCTCTGGTTCGTCGACCGGCTGCAGCACCCGGACGTCGGCCTTGCGTTCCAGCGCGCGCCGCGCACGCCGGTTGTGCCCGACGCCTGCGCCTCTGCGCACCGCGAATGGCTGAAACCCGAGTGGCAGGCGCTCGGCGCCGCACCGCGCGCATTCCGCGCCGGCATGCTGGTGAACGACGCGGTGCGCCAGCGCATGAACGCGGCCGCGGTGCAACCCGATCCGCCGCCGGCGGCGGCCGAGAAGTACGCGCCGAAGAATCTACCTGGTTAAGTGCGGACGGCGGGGTAGCAACGACGCACAGGATCTCTGTGAGCAGACTAAGCCCGCTATGATCCCTGCACTATTCCTTACCAGACCGAATCGATGCGCGGCTTGCTGACCATTGGCTATGAAGGCGCAAGCCTGGAAGATTTCATCGCAACGTTGAAAGCCGCTTCCGTCACGATGTTGCTGGATGTCCGGGAACTACCCATCTCTCGTCGTAAAGGCTTCTCCAAGCGCGCCTTATCTGATGCATTGGAAGCCGAAGGCATCTCCTATCGGCATGAGCGAGATTTGGGCTCGCCGAAGGCGATCCGACACCAACTGCACGAAGACCATGACTATGACCAATTTTTCGGTGCGTTCACCACGTACCTGAAATCACAGCGACCGCTGCTCAAGAAACTTGCCGCGGAACTGGATGGCCGAGTTGCCTTGATGTGCTTCGAGCGCGACCCGGCAACCTGTCACAGAAGTATCGTGGCGAAGCAGTTGGAGACGTTGACGCAACTAAAAACGAAACATCTGGGAGTGATGCATGGTGCTGCCAGTGAAGGAGCGCGCGCTGGTATTGGTGAAGGCGTACCCACAGCCTAGCCAAAAATACGAAGAAACCGTATGTTGCGCGGGCATCAACACCCACGGGGAGTTCCTTCGCCTCTACCCTATTCGGTACCGCCATTTACCGCGGGACAAGCAGTTCGAGCGATGGGATGTCGTTGAGTTCGAGGGAACTCGGCCCGTCGACGACCACCGTCCGGAGAGCCGTCATGTCAACGAGGACACCATCTGCATCGTGCAGCATCGCAATCAGATAGATGAGGTTCAGCGCGTTCGGATATGGGCGCCGCATGTGGCCACATCGCTGGTCGATCTTCGACGAGACAATCAAGCAACCAGTCGCAGCCTCGGGATCGTCAAGCCGGATATCGGTTCAGTGAAGTTCAAGGCGCGCAAGCTGTCCAAGGACTCGGCCGATGACACCAAGCTGCAAGAGCTGTTTCGCCAAGTGTCTTTGATCGAGCAGGCGGCACTTCCGGAACTCACCATCGAATACGAGTTCAGCTACAAGTTCACTTGTGGCGGCGTGTCCCATGACATGAAAATCCACGATTGGGAGGTACAGGCCGCGTACTTTGCGTACAAGCAGCGCTATGGCGCCGATGCTTTGACGGTGCTGCAGCAGGAATACGAGCAAAACATTCCCACTCGCAATCTGCATTTCGTCATGGGCACAATGAAGGCCCATCCGCGGCAGTTCATCATCATTGGCCTGCTGCGATCGAGCGTGACGCCGGAGGATGCGGGCCGCCAAGCATCGCTAATCTGAGCAAGATTTGAAGCGGGTTTTCGCCGCACCCGCTACTCGATCGGCGGGACGAGCACCACCGTCACGGATAGGCGCCGCTGACCACTGCACCGAGCAGCGTGTTCGCGGTCGCCATGTAGGTCAAGGCGTCCATCAGGCCAGCCAGCCGTGTTTCTCCGCGCGCCGGTTGCGACCCGGAGCGCCGTGCTGCCGACTGCCGTCGCCCCGCTACACTGCGCGCCATGCAGAGCGCCGCCCAGGCCATGATCCTCGCCGCCGGCCGCGGTGAGCGGATGCGGCCGTTCACCGACACCTGCCCGAAGCCGCTGCTCAAGGTGCAGGGCCGGCCGCTGATCGAGTGGCAACTCGCCGCGCTCGCGCGCGGCGGTTTTCGCCGCATCGTCGTCAACACCGCCTGGTTGGGCACGCAGATTGAACATCGAATCGGCCTCAAGCCAAGGATGGGCGCTGACACTGCGCTATCAATTTCATACTCGTCCGAAGGCCGCGACTTCGGCGGCGCGCTCGAGACCGCGGGCGGCATCGTGCGCGCGCTGCCGCTGTTGGGCGAAGTGTTCTGGGTCGCGGCCGCCGACGTGTTCGCGCCGGCGTTCGAATTCACGCGAGAAGCGTTCGACCGCTTTGCCGCCAGTGGCCGGTTCGCGCACCTGTGGCTGGTGCCGAACCCGCCGCACAACGCGCGCGGCGACTTCGGCCTGGCGCCGGACGGGCTGGCGCAGAGCCGCCCGTCGCGCGGCGAGGCCGGCTACACCTTCAGCACCATCGCGCTGTACCGGCGCGCGCTGTTCGAGCCGCCGTACTGCGACATCGCAGCCGGCAACCCGCTGGGCATCAAAGCCCCGCTGGCGCCGCTGCTGCGCGCGGCGATGGACAATGGGCAGGTCAGCGCCGAGCTGTACCGCGGCGCGTGGACCGACGTCGGCACGCCGGAGCGGCTTGCGCAGCTGAACGCACACGGGAACGCGCAAGACAGCAGCTGACCACCGGCCCGCCGCCGGTCGTTACGGCAGCCATCGACCACCCAGCACCGAGTCACCGAATGCCCACTGCGATCACTCCATCGACCTACGCCGAGCGCCGCGCGCGCGTCGCGGCCCAGCTCGGCCCCGGCGGCATCGCGATCGTGCCGACCGCGCCCGAGCGGCCACGCAACCGCGACAGCGACTTTCCGTACCGGCACGACAGCTACTTCTACTACCTGACCGGCTTCACCGAGCCGAACGCGTGGCTGGTCGTCACCGGCGACGGGCGCAGCACGCTGTTCTGCGCACCGAAGGACGCGGAGCGCGAAATCTGGGACGGCTACCGGCTCGGTCCCGACGCAGCCCCGGCGACGCTTGGGATCGATGCTGCGTTTTCAGTAGCACAGCTGGACCGTGAACTGCCGCGGCTGCTGGAGAACCGTGCCGCCGTCTGGTATCCGTTCGCGACGCACGCCGGGCTGGAGTCGCGCATCGACGGCTGGCTGGCCCAGGTGCGCACGCGGGTGCGCTACGGCGCGCTGTGCCCGAACGAGCAGCGCGACCTGTGCGCGGTGCTCGACGAAATGCGACTCGTGAAGGACGCGGCGGAACTCGCGACGATGCGCCGCGCCGGCGAAATCAGCGCGGCCGCTCATGTTCGCGCGATGCAGCTGTCAGCCCGCATGCTGCGCGCCGGCGAGCCGGTGGCCGAATACCACCTGGAGGCCGAGCTGCTGCACGAGTTCCGCCGGCACGGCTCGCAGTTTCCGGCCTATACCAGCATCGTCGCGGCCGGTGCGAACGCCTGCGTGCTGCACTACCGCGCGTCGGACGCGCCGGTGCGCAAGGGCGAGCTGGTGCTGATCGACGCGGCCTGCGAGCTCGACGGCTACGCGAGCGACATCACCCGCACCTTT
>JAFECV010000120.1 GCA_018241985.1 Pseudomonadota bacterium
CAAGGCGCATGCGGACTCGCTCAAACCCGGCGGCCTCGGCCTGATTCATTTCATCGGCCATGTGGGCCGGCGCGACACCGAACTGTTCATCCGCAAGCACGTGTTTCCGGGCGGCTGGATTCCCTGCCTGGCCGACGCGCTGTCCGAGATGGAGCGGTTCGGGCTCGAGGTGCTCGACGTGGAGAACCTGCGCCGCCATTACGCGTTGACGCTGGACGAATGGACCCGGCGCTTCGACAAGAACTGGTCGGCGATCCAGGCCATCGATCCGGCGCGGTTCGACGAGCGGTTCCGCCGGATCTGGATGTGCTATCTCGTCGGCTGCGCCGAGATGTTCCGCTCCGATGCGGGGCAGACCAATCTGTTCCAGGTGCTGGTCTCCAAGGGCAACGTCAGCCGGACCAGTTACCCGATGACGCGGGCCCATCTCTATGGGCGCCACGACGCCTGATGCGCTGACGCACGCCGAGCGCGCAGCGCAGGCGGCCGCGCAGTTGCGCAGCAGCGCCGGGCAGGTGGCCCTGCACAAGCGCACGTCGAACCTGTTTCGCGACCGAGAGGATCATGGCCGCCAGCGGCTCGATCTGAGCGCGATGTGCCAGGTGATCGGCACGGACCCGCGGGAAGGCTGGGTCGACGTCGAAGGCATGACGCGCTATGAAGATCTGGTCGCATGGACGCTGCCGCACGGGGTCATGCCGGCGGTGGTGCCGCAGCTCAAGACCATCACCATCGGCGGCGCGGCCGCCGGGGTCGGTATCGAGGCGACCTCGTTTCGCCAGGGCCTGGTGCACGACACGCTGCGCGAAATCGAGGTGCTGCTGCCGGGCGGCGATATCGTCGTCTGCACGCCCGAGAACGAGCACAGCGACCTGTTCTTCGGTTTTCCGAACTCGTACGGAACCCTGGGCTATGCGCTGCGCCTGCGCGCAGGGACGCTCCCGACACGACCGATGGTGCATGTGCAGCACCACCGGTACGGCGCCGCGCCCGATTTTTTCGCGGCGCTGGCCGGGGAATGCGCCGGCGACGCGGACTTCGTCGACGGGGTGGTGTTCGGCCCGGGCGAGCATGTGCTGAGCGTCGGCCGGTTCGTCGACGAGGGCCCCTGGCGCAGCGACTACACCTTCGAGAACATCTACTACCGCTCGCTGCTCACGCGCGACGAAGACTACCTGAGCACGCACGACTACATCTGGCGCTGGGACACCGACTGGTTCTGGTGCTCGAAGAATTTCGGCGCCCAGCATCCGCTGGTGCGGCGCCTGATGGGGCGGCAGCGGCTGAATTCGCGCACCTACACGCGCTGGATGCGGTGGAACGCGCGCTGGCAGCTCACGCAGCGGCTCACGCGCTGGCGCGGCGATTGGCGCGAAACCGTGATCCAGGACGTCGACATTCCGCTGTCGAATGCCGCGGAATTCCTCGAGTTCATGCTGCGCGAGATCCGCATCACGCCGATCTGGATCTGCCCGATCCGCGGCGAGGTGCCGGGGCGGCTGTTTCCGCTGTACCGGCTGCCCAGATCGCCGCTGTACATCAACTTCGGGTTCTGGGACGTGATCGAGACACCGGACCGGTTCGAGCCGGGGCATTTCAACCGGCTGGTCGAGCAGGAGGTGATGCGGCTGGGCGGCATCAAGTCTCTCTATTCGGACAGCTTCTTCACGCGGCAGGAATTCGCGCAGGCCTACGGCATCGCGCAGTACCAGCGCCTGAAGGAACGCTACGACCCCGAGGGACGCGCACCGCAGCTGTACGAGAAATGCGTGCAGCGTGGCGGCAGCGCCGGGGGTTGAGCGCACGGCTGCCGGGATCTCATCGCCGTCGGGGCAGCGGCCCGTGCATCAAGGCAGCAGCACGGCCGCGCCGTTGATCGCCCCGGTGCGCAGCGCCTGCACCGCGCGGTTCGCGTCACGCAGCGCGAAGGTCTGCACGTGGGTCCGCAACGCGAGGCCGTCGATCGCGCGAAAGAAATTGTCGCCGTCGGCGCGGGTCAGGTTCGCGACGGAGGTCAGCACCCGTTCGCCCCAGAGCAACTGGTAGTCGAACGACGGAATCGGGCTCATGTGAATGCCGGCGCACACCACCGTGCCGCCCTTGCGCGTCGCCGCCAGTGCAGCCGGCACAAGTTCGCCCGCGGGTGCGAAGATCAGCGCCGCGTCGAGCGGGCAGGGCAGAGCGTCTTGCGAACTGCCCGCCCAGACCGCGCCCAGACTGCGGGCGAAGTCCTGCCCGGCCTGGTCGCCGGCCCGGGTGAACGCAAACACCTGCTGACCCTGCGCGACCGCGATCTGGCAGACGATGTGCGCGGCGGCTCCGAAGCCGTACAGGCCGAGCCGGCGCGGCGCGGCCTCGCCGCTCAGCCGCCAGGCGCGATAGCCGATCAGGCCGGCGCACAGCAGCGGCGCCGCGTGCGCATCGTCATGAGCGCCGGGCAGCGCGAAGCAGAACCGCTCGTCCGCGGTCGCGTATTCGGCATAGCCGCCGTCGCGGTCGTAGCCGGTGAAAACCGGGTGGTCGCACAGGTTTTCCCGCTGCAGCGCACAGAATGGACAGGCGCCGCATGCGCCGCCGAGCCAGGGAATTCCAACCCGCTGCCCGACCGTGAATCGCTTCGAGCTCGCTCCGAGCGAAACCACTTCTCCGACGACCTCGTGCCCCGGAACCACGCCGCTGCGATGCGGTGCCAGTTCGCTGTCGATGATGTGTAGATCGGTGCGGCAGACGCCGCATGCGCGTACGCGCACCAGCAACTCATGCTCGCCGGGCGCAGGGACCGGCCTTTGCTGCGGCACGAGTCGGCGCGCCGCCGTGTCCACGGTCATCGCGAGCATCGCACTGGGCACCATGGCGTGCAATCAGCTTCGCAACATCATCGGCCAAGTCGAATCGATCGCAGCGTGCATTGTTGAACGCGGCGCCACTACTCGGTCGCGCCTAGGCGGCTGGTTTACCGTGCCGTCCTCCGGGCTTTCAAGTGGTGCCGCCGTTCGTGCCATTCAGCGAACGACTGACCGCGTTCTGCCAAGCTCCAAATACTTGGCCCAGGCCACCTTCCGATCCGCCGTCGCTGAGCGCGCGGTTGACGCAGCCCATCATCTCGAACTGCGTCTGCAGCGCGGCAGCCGCAAGCTGCTGCCAATATTGCGCGGCCTCCTGCATGTCGTCGCGCAGCAGCGCGGATTGAATCGACATCAGGTCCGCCGGCGTGCAATCGCCATGCAACTTCTGTTCAGCCGCCTGGTGCCGTTCCGATGCCTGATGCGCAGCGGCCTGCTGGATCTTGCGCATCGCTTCGGAACCACGAAACATCGCGCTCGCGCTTTCCGTGGCCAGCGCAAGCTGCTTGCGGCCGAGGTCGGCGAACATGCCCCAGGGCGAGGACAGCGTTGTCGCTTCCGATGTCGGGCCGATACGTGAAACTTTGCTGTTCATGGGGACGTCCTTTCTGAAAATATGTGTCGAGAGACAAGTGCCGCAAGATCATGGTCCGACCCTGCATCGCGGCTGCCATCGCGCGAATTGCGCGCCAGCACCGGGGAGGGCGGCAAAGCGCCATCGACCTCCCGTTTCCGACTCTGACCAAGCCAAGGCAAGTCCAGCGTCGTCGACCGCCGCCGCGATCGATTCCAGGGTTGCGCCGCCGAAGTTCTCGACGCCCCATGCCACGAGTCGCCAACGAGTGCGATTCAGTATAGTTCCCGCCCTTGCGGGAGCGCCAAATACCCATGATTTGGGCAAACTGGCCAGCAGCGAGTGGTCGAACGCAGAACATCAAGCTACCGTCTCACGTTTGCAATAAAAGCGCCGAGCTTCTTGATATTTTTGTCTGCGCGAAGTCGTGATTTATTGACCTTCGGCAACAAAACCGGGCCGGGGAAGCCAGGAGCCAGCGGGTCCAATCCAGGGGGCATCGTCTAGTGCTTGGTCAACGTCTATTTAATTTAACATAATATACATTGTATAAAATAGACACCGGGCCAGGATTGGCTCGAAAACCGGCGCACCGACACTCGCAACCCGCGCCACGCTTGCCGTTCGGTTCCACGTGCTGTGCGCAGCTACATAGGCTTCTTGGATCACAAACATGCTGGGACGATCACGCACGCGGCCGGGCCGAGACCTTGCCACGATTTTTTTCCATATCCGCACCGAGCGCGACGCGAAGACGCGGCGTAGTTGGCAGCGCCGCGCGCGGATCGCGCTCGCCGCCGTGCCTGGGTTGACCGACGCCGAGCGGCACGAAATCATCGCGGTTTGGAGCCGGCTCGATTGCAGCCGGATCGATTCGCCCGCGATGCGCAAGTTATTGGGCTCTGGCCCGGTCGCGCCCGATTACGCGACCATCCCGGCTAAGAGCGTCATGAGCGCCCGGTTTGATGCCGATGGAAAAGCTACACGCCGAAGGCGTCGGCCCGGTTTGCCCGGCCTCGCCGCGTTGCACGCGGATGCGGCGAACGATGCGCCGCCGCGCGTGGTCCGGCTTCGATTGGTGAGGCTCGCCGCGCGCAGTCCAGATTCGGCGGCCAGTGCAGCGGCGCCGGCTGGTTCGGACGATCACGAAGCCGCAGGCGAAAGCCCCTGATCGGGTATCTCGCACGCACACCCCAGGGATTGGAACAGCGCGGCCGTATCGACCAGGCGATCGGCCTGGCTCTGCGTCTGGTCCAGCGTGGCCCGGAGCAGTTGCTGCCGGGTATCCAGCAGGTCGTATTCGCTGATGCCGCCCGCAGCGTAGCGCTGCTGCGCGGTGCGCCAGTTGGCTGTCGCCAGCCGGGTCGCATCCGCCCTCGCCTGCAGCACGCGCGCATCGTTGGCGAGTTGGCGGAGCGAGTCGGCCACCTGCTGCAGCGCCTGCAGCACCGTCTGGCGGTAGTCGGCCACAGCCGCGGCGTAATCGGCCTGGGCGGCGCGCTGCCTGGCGCGCAGTTCGCCGCCGTGGAACAGCGGTTGGGTGAGATTCAGGCCGACGTTCCAGATGTTGAGGCCGTTCACGATATCGCTGACGCTGGTCCGCTGCGACCCTGCTCCCGCGGAGATGGAAAACTGGGGATACAGGTTCGCCGTTGCGCCGCACGAATGTCGGGGCGCTCCTGTGCCAGCGCCGACGGAATCACCAGGGGCACCTGGGCCGGCAGGCGAAGCGACGCCAAGGGCACCTCGCCGAGATCGGCCTGCGCAGGTTCGACTCCGGTCAGCACGGCCAGCCGATGCTCGGTCTGCGCTTTTTGCGCCGCGAGCGGCGGCAGCATCGCACGGGTTCGTGCCAGCGTGGCGGCGAGGTTGCGCACGTCCGCTTCGGCCAGCCCGCCCGCGGCCAGCCGCGCCTGCGCGATGCGAAGCTGCCGCGCCTGCGCCTCCACGAGGTGCCCGGTCGATTCGATCTGCGATTGCAGCGACGCGCGCCGGATCGCCGTGGCCACAACGTTCCCTGCCAGGCTGAGTTGGGCTGCCTGAAGTTGGAACGATTGATAGTCGACCTGGGCCGCCGTCGCCGCCAGCGATTGGCGATTCGCGCCGAAGATATCGAACGTGTAGGACACGCTGACCGATGCGTCGTACAGCGTGAACGGCCCGGGCGACGGCAGACCCTGGATGCCGAACGCACCGAGGTTCACCTGCTGGCGCGTGCCGGAAAGCCTGGCATCGACCGCGGGATAGTCAAGCGCACCGGCCTGGGCGCGATAGCTTTCCCGGGCCGCCGCCAGCCGTTCGCGGGCCGCTTCCAGCGTCGGGCTGTGCGCCAGCGCCTGATCGACCATGCTGTTAAGCGGCGCCGAGCCGAAGCGCTCCCACCAGCGCGGGACGGCATGGTTGCTGGGCGTGAACGCCTGGGCGACGCCGTCCGCGCTCGCGGTGGGCGCGGGAACTCCCTCATGCAGATACGCATGGCTCGCAACCGGCGGCGGCGCTTGAAGAGCCGGCCCCACCGCGCAGCCGCTCAGGGCAAGCGTCAGTACAGCGATCGAAAAATGTTTCATCGCCGCCCTGCCCTAGTCCAGCGTGCGTCGGTAGAAGCGCACCGCGATCCCCATCACGATGACCATGAACACGACGAGCGGCCACAACGACGGCCACAGGTCGGTCCAGCCGCTCCCCTTCAAGAGAATGCTGCGGATCAGCCGGCTGAAGTAGGTCAAAGGCAGCAGGTCGCCGATCCCCTGCGCCCAGCGCGGCATACCGCCGAAAGGAAACATGAAGCCGGACAGCAGGATGCTCGGCAGGAAATAGAACATGGTGAGCTGCATCGCCTGCAACTGGTTCTGCGCCAGCGACGACAAGGTGATGCCGACCGTGAGATTGGCGCCGATGAAGAGCAGCGCCGAGATGTAGAGCGCCACGAAGCTGCCGACGAAGGGCACGTGGAACACCCAGAACGCAGCCGAAAGGATGATCGCCAGCTGCACGTGCCCGATCATGATGTACGGCACGAGCTTGCCGGTCATCACCTCGATCGGCCGCACCGGCGTCGCCAGCAGGTTTTCCATCGTGCCGCGCTCGCGCTCGCGGGTGATGGCGAGGCCGGTCATCAGCACCATCGTCATGGTCAGGATCACCCCCACCAGGCCGGGGACGATGTTGTACTGGGTGATGCCTTCGGGGTTGTACAAGCGGTGGATCTGCACGTCGAAAGCGGGCGGACTGCCGCCCAGACGAGCCAGCGGGCCGGTCAGGTCCTTGGCCGCGACGGGCTGCACCAGGCCCGGCAGGGCCGCCAGCGCGGCCGTGGTGGCCGTGGGATCGGTGGCGTCGGCTTCCACCAACAGCGAGGGCCGCTCGCCG
>JAFECV010000121.1 GCA_018241985.1 Pseudomonadota bacterium
CCGCAGGACACCCATGTGCGCGGCGACGAGCCTGCGGTGATCGGCGTGCTGATCAACCTGCTCAGCAATGCGGCACTGGCGCTGCGCAAAGCCGAACGGGCCGAACCGCGCATCGACGTCGTCGGCTTGCATCAGGATGGACGACTGCAGGTGTCGGTGCGCGACAACGGCACCGGCATCGACGCCGAGCACCTGAACCGGGTGTTCGAGCCGTTCTTCACGACCCGCACCGTGGGCCAGGGGCTCGGCCTGGGCCTGAGCGTCAGCTATGCGGTGATCCAGCGCCATGGCGGCACGCTGCGCGTGGCCAGCGAACCCGGCGCCTGGACCGAGTTCAGCTTCGACCTGGGTCTGCCCGACCCGGCCGCGGTCTGAGGAATCTGCGCGATGAGCCTCCCATCCTCCGCGATACCCGCCGCCGCGCCTGCCGACCCGGCCGCGGCGACCGCCGCCGACGCACGGCCGACGCTGCTGTTCGTCGACGACGAGCCGCAGTCGTGCAAATGGTTTGCGCGCACGTTCAGCGACGAGTTCGACGTGGTCTGCGCCGACGGCGTCGATGCGGCGCTGGCGCTCTTGCACCAGCGGGGCGCCGGCGTGGCGCTGCTGGTCACCGACTACCGGATGCCGCAGCGCACCGGGCTGGATCTGCTGCTCGCGGCGCGGCGCGACCACCGGCACGTGGTGCGCCTGATGGTCACTGCGTTCGCCGAGAAGGACGTCGCGATCGCCGCGGTGAACCAGGGGCAGGTGTTCCGCATCCTGGAGAAGCCGCTGGACCTGGCGCTCACCCGCGCCACGCTGCACGACGCGCTGGCGCTGTACCGTGCGCAGGCGCTGGAGCGCGCGCTGCAGGAAAACCGGATGATCGCGATCCGCGAAACCCTTGGTTTTCTCGCGCACGAGTTGAACACGCCGCTGGTGACGGTGCGCGGCTTCGTCGCGGCGGTGGCCGATCGCTATCAGGCGCCGCCAGCCGACGGGGCCACTGGAGCTCCCGCGCAGGCCGGCCTGGCCTGCTTTTCCGAGCGGCGCGCCGGCGAGGTGATGGAAGCGCTGGCCGGCGCGCAGCGCAGCGCGCTCTATTGCCAGTCGCTGGTTTCGGCGTTCGTGCGTTCGGCGCGCGAGGCCTATCCCGGCGTGGTCGGTGCGCCGGTCACCGCCGGCAATCTGGTGCAGGCACTGCTGAAGGAATATCCGTTCGAAGGGGATGAGCGCGGTTGGGTCGAAAGCGAGGTGCACGATGATTTCGTGCTGCCCGGCCAGCGCGATCTGCTGTTCCTGGTGCTCTCGACGCTGACCAAGAACGCGTTGCTTGCATTGCACGATGCCCCCGAGCCGCGCCTGCGGATCGTGATCGGCCGCGAGGCCCCGGTGCCGGGCGCGGCGCCGCGCCCCGGCCAGCCGTGGATCCGGTTCATCGACAACGGGCACGGCATTGCGCCCGAAGTGTTGGAGCGGCTCACGCGCGAGCCGGTGACCACGCGAGCAGCCAGCGGCGGCAACGGCATGGGGCTGATGTTCTGTCGCCGCGTGCTGCAGTCGCTCGGGGGCTCGATCGCCCTCGCTTCCGAACCCGGCCGCGGCACCACCGTGTCGCTCCATTTCAAGGCTTGACCCGTACTATGTTCCATTCGTGAGGCCCGCTGCATGACCGCTACGAAGATTCTCTATGTCGACGACGAAGCCATGGCGCTGAAGTATTTCGAGCGCCTGGTGGGGCCGATTGCGCCCGTGATCACCGCCAATTCGGTGCAGGAAGGGCAACAGGTGCTGCAGGAGCGCGGCGATGAAATCGCGGTCCTGGTGTCGGACCAGCGCATGCCCGGCGCGCACGGCAACGAACTGCTGCGCTATGCGCGCGAGCACCATCCGCGCATCGTGCGCATGCTGACCACCGCGTATTCGGAAATGGGCGAGGCGATCGAGGCGATCAACGCCGGCGAGATCTTCCGCTACATCACCAAGCCCTGGGATCTGGAAAGCCTGCGCGCCGACCTGAAGAACGCGCTGGAGCTGGCCGAGCTGCGCGGCGAGCGCGACAGCCTGCTGCGCGAGAAGATGCTGGTGCAGCAGCAGCAACTGCTGGCCAGCCGCATCGGCCAGCTCGCGCTGGTCTGCGCCGGCTTCGCTTCCGGCGAGCACCCGGTCGGCCTCGCGATGTTTCTCGACAGCATGCAGACCGTCGGCTGCAAGGCGCCGGCGATCGACTGGCGCCGGCTCGACCACGCCGACCTGACGCAGTCCGAGGTGCAGCGCGGCACTGCGGTGGGGCAGCTGCTGGTGCAGTGGCAGCAGGAATTCGACGCGGGGGATGGCACCCACTCGCCACGCGAGGCGCTGGCGCTGCTGGCCCGGTCGCTGCCGGGCTGCACGAGCACTGGCGCCGACGGCCTGCTGCTGACCGACCGCAGCGCGATGGCCTGGCTGCTCGAAGCCCCGGCGCAGGAAGAGCCGACGCCCGAGCGCGTCGCCTGGCTCGCCTGGCTGCTCTGGCTCGGACGTCCGGTGCAACTGTACGAAGCCCAGGGCGGCTGGACGCTGCAGATGGACGGCAGCGGCGCGTCGCAATTGCCGCTGCCGCCCGACTGGCTCGCCGACGCGATCGACGCGATCGGGCGAAATGCGATTTGACTCACCCCCAGTCTTCGCGCACTGCGTGTCGCTTCGCCAACCCCCTGCAAGGGGGCACCGCCAGCAGCCAGGCAAAGCCTGTCCGCGGCGGTCGCTGGAACGGCCTGCTCCGCGGCCACTCGAACTGGTTTCCGGCAGTGCGCTGCTTGCGCGTCGCTGAATGATTCCTTCCCCCGCTGGGGAAGCGAGTAAAAGGCGCCCCAGGGTCCATGCGCCGCGGATGAAGCGCGACGCGCCGCCGAAAACCGAGCCCGCCGCTCAGCCGTGGCCGGCGTCCGGCAGCAGCGCGAGCAGGCGCGCCAGCGCATGCCGCACTGCGGCGGCGCGCACCGCCGCCCGGTCGCCGTCGAAGCGGCACTGCTCGGACGTGACCGTGCCCTGTACGCTCCAGCCGAACCAGACCGTGCCGACCGGTTTGGCCGCGCTGCCGCCGCTCGGGCCGGCGATGCCGGTGACGGAGAGCGCGACCTCGACGTGCGCCCGGTCCCGCGCGCCGGCCGCCATCGCGCGCGCGACCGGCTCGCTGACCGCGCCGTGGCCCGCGATCAATGCAGCGTCCACGCCGAGCATCTCGGTCTTGGCCTCATTCGAGTAGGTGACGTAGCCGCGCTCGAACCAGTCGCTCGAGCCGGCAAGCGTGGTGCAGGCCGCGGCGATCAGGCCACCGGTGCAGCTCTCGGCGCAGGCGAGGCGCCAATGCCGCGCGAGCAGGCGGTCGGCCAGCGCGCGGCATAGCGCTTCCAGCGGCGGCTCGGTCCCCGCATCGGGCGGAAGTCCGGAACTCATGCGATGAACCTCCAGGCGGCGACCACCAGCAGCGCGCAGAACGCGGCCACCAGATCGTCGAACATGATGCCGAAGCCGCCGCGCAGGCCCAGCCCTTTGAAGCGCCGGTCGGCCCAGCGCACCGGCCCCGGCTTGGCCATGTCGAAGAAGCGGAACAGCAGGAACGCCACGAACTGGCCCCAGAACGAGGTTGGCATCGCCAGCCACAGCACCAGCCAGAACGCAACCACCTCGTCCCAGACGATGCAGCCCGGATCCTGCAGCTGCAGATGGCGCGCGGCCACGGTGCAGGCCCACCAGCCCAGCGGCAGCGCGACCGCGATCACGATCCCGAGCTCGAACGGCGCGAGCCACAGCGCCAGCACGCGGTACGCCAGCCAGGCCCAGAGCGTGCCGGCGGTGCCCGGCGCGATGGGCGCGAGGCCCGAGCCGAAGCCGAGCGCGATCAGATGCGCCGGATGCGCCAGCAGGAAACGCAGGCCGGGTCGGCTCGGCAGTTCGGCGGTCATCGCGCGAAATGGTCGAACGGCCGCAGCCGCGGCGCGGCGACGGCGCGGCCCTGGCCGTCGACCAGGCGCAGGCCGGGCGCGGCCTCGATGCGGCCGATGCGCGTGACCCGTGTTCCGGCCTGCGCGGCCGCGGCGCCGACCGCTGCGCGCGCGGTGGGCGCCGCGCAGAACGCGAGCTCGTAGTCGTCGCCGCCGGCGAGCACGCAGTCGAGCCGGATTTGAGCATCAATTGTGGCTGCAGCGAAGGCAGAATCTTCGCATATTGCTAGCAAATCAATAGCAACCGAGGTATCGATGCAGGCGCCGACGCCGGATGCCGCCAGGATGTGGCCGAGATCGCCGACGAGACCGTCGCTGACGTCGATCGCGGCGCTGGCGACGCCGCGCAGCGCCAGGCCCAGTGCAACCCGCGGCGTCGGCTGCTCCAGCCGTGCGCGTGCCGTGGCCAGCGCCGCGCTGCCCAGGGCCCGGCGACCGGTCAATGCGTCCAGCGCGAGCCGCGCGTCGCCCAACGTTCCGCTCACGTAGACATCGTCGCCGGCGCGCGCGCCCGAGCGCAGCAGCGCCCGGCCGGCCGGCACCTCGCCGAACACGGTGATGCAGATCGCGAGCGGGCCGGCGGTGGTGTCGCCGCCGATCAGGTCGCACTGGTGCCGGTCGGCGAGCGCGAACAGGCCGGCCGAGAACGCCGCCAACCAGTCCTCGTCGGCACGCGGCAGCGCCAGCGCCAGCGTGAACGCGAGCGGCCGCGCGCCGCAGGCCGCCAGGTCCGACAGGTTCACCGCCAGCGCCTTGTGGCCGAGCAGCCGCGGGTCCGCGCCCTGCAGGAAATGCCGGCTCTCGACCAGCATGTCGGTCGAGATCGCCATCTGCATGCCGGCGGAAGGCATGAGCAGTGCGCAGTCGTCGCCGACGCCCAGTGCCGCGTGGCGCGCCGGGCGCGTGAAGAAGCGTTCGATCAGTTCGAACTCACCCATGGCTGGATTGGAGCTCCATGATGCAACGCGTCTTCCGCGACGCATGAAACCTGCCGGCACCTTTCGCTCCCTCCCCCAGCGGGGGGAGGAGCCATTCAGCGACACGCAAGCAGCGCATCGCCGGAAACCGGTTCGAGTGGCCGCGGAGCAGGCCGTTCCAGCGACCGCCGCGGATCGGGCTAGGCCCGGCCGCTGGCGGTGCCCCCGGAGAGGGGGTTGGCGGAGCGGCACGCAGTGCGCGAAGACTGGGGGAGAACAATCACCCCTCGCGAAAGCGGCCGGCCGCCTGCCGGATCACCTCGGCCAGCAGCCGCTCCTGGCCCTGGCGCTCGCGCAGCCAGCGCGCGTCGTTGTGGTTGCGGTTGATGTCGTCGCGCAGCATCTTCAGCGCGCCGCTCGCGTTCGCGGCCTCGGCATGCTTGTTGATCTGGTGCATGGTCAGCAGGATGTGCTCGCGCAGCGCCATGTGCTCGCCGCTGGCCGGGTCCACGTAGACCGCGTCGAGCCCGAAGCGGCAGGCCTGGAACCGGTTGTAGGTGTAGACGAGGTAGTCGTCGTCGACCGGCACGAACGGCCGTTCGTTCATGAACCACGAGGCCAGCGCCTGCACGTAGGCGGCCAGCGCGGCGGCCCGCTCCACCGTCAGCGGCGTGTCGAACACGCGGATCTCGATCGTGCCGAACTCGGGCTTGGGCCGGATGTCCCAGTAGAAGTCCTTCATGCTGCGCACGACGCCGGTCTTCGCCATCTTGTCGAAGTACGCGGAGAACTCGTCCCAGGTCAGCGCGAACGGGGCGCGGCCCGACAGCGGGAACGCGAACACCGAATTGAGCCGGGCCGAATCGAACGCGGTGTCGTGCCCCTGCACATACGGGCTGGACGCCGACAGCGCGATGAAATGCGGGATGTAGCGCGACATGCGGTGCAGCGTCAGCAGCGCGGTGTCGGCGTCGGGGCAGCCCACGTGCACGTGCTGGCCGAAGATCGTGAACTGCTTGGACAGGTACCCGTACAGCTCCGACAGCTCGCGAAAGCGCGACTTGTCGTAGATGCGCCGCTCGTGCCACTGCTGGAACGGATGCGTGCCGCCGCCGACCACCGCGATGTTGAGCTTGTCGGCGCATTTCACCAGCGCATCGCGGATCTGCGAGAGCTGCGTCTGCACCTCCGCCGCCGACCGGCATACGCCGGTGGAGATCTCGATCATGCTCGAGGTGATTTCGGGCACCACGCTGCCGGGCAGCTTGTGCCGGGCCATCGCGCGCAGCATGTCGGCCGCGTACGGCGCGAGGTCGTAGTCGTGCGTGTTGACCAGTTGCAGCTCGAGCTCGACGCCGAGCGACAGCGCCGCCGACTGCTGGAACGGCTCAAGACTCATTGCCGTCTCCAAGCACCGAGCGCACCAGCACCGGGGCCCAGGGCTGCGAGCTCTCGCCGGCCTGGTGGATCGCGACCGTCGCGATCACCGACCCCAGCATTTCCATCAGCAGGATCGTCGGCAGCGCGATCGCCGCGATCATGCTCGCGCGCTCGGGCGACGCCGCGACCGCCTCCACCGTCAGCAGCAGCGCGATCGACGACATCGGCGACATCGTGCAGCCGACCCACAGCGCCTGCTTCCAGCTCGTGCCGCTGCCGGCGTTGCCGAGCGCCACGCCGATGAACTTCGCGACCAGCCGCGCCGCCACCAGCGCCAGCACCGTGCCGGCCACCTGCCGGCTCCATTCGGCCTGCGCCGCGACCACCGACACCAGCACGAACATCAGCATCGTCAGCAGCGACGAGGCGGTGCCGAGCTGGCGCGGCCAGGCCCACGGGCGCGGGCTGGTCTGGCGCAGCAGCAT
>JAFECV010000122.1 GCA_018241985.1 Pseudomonadota bacterium
ATCTCGCCGTTGTGCGCAATGTAGCGGTACGGATGCGCCAGCGGCCATTCCGGGAAGGTGTTGGTGGAGAACCGCTGGTGCACCAGCCCCAGCGCCGACACGCAGCGCGCATCCTGCAGGTCGAGGTAGTAGGTGCCGACCTGGTCCGCCAGCAGCAGGCCCTTGTAGATCACCGTGCGGCTCGACATGCTCGGAACGTAGTACTCCTTGCTGTGCTTGAGCCGGAGGTTCTGGATGTGGGCGCTGGCGGTCTTGCGGATCACGTAGAGCTTGCGCTCGAGCGCGTCCTGCACGATCACGTCGGCGCCGCGGCCGATGAAGACCTGGCGGATCACCGGCTCCTTGGCGCGCACCGTCGGCGACATCGGCATCTCGCGGTTCACCGGCACGTCGCGCCAGCCGAGCAGCACCTGGCCCTCCGCCTTGATCGCGCGCTCGAGTTCCTGCTCGCAGGCGAGCCGCGACGCGTGCTCCTTCGGCAGGAAGATCATGCCGACGCCGTATTCCCCCGGCGGCGGCAGCACCACGCCGTTGCGCGCCATCTCCTCGCGGTACAGCGAATCGGGCATCTGGATCAGGATGCCGGCGCCGTCGCCCATCAGCTTGTCGGCGCCGACCGCGCCGCGGTGGTCCAGGTTCTCCAGGATCTTCAGCGCGTTCTCGACGATCGCATGCGACTTCTGCCCGCGGATATGCGCGACGAAGCCGACGCCGCAGGCGTCGTGCTCGTGCTCGGGTGAATACAGGCCGTTCTGTTGCAGATGGATGATTTCGGCAGCCGTCGTCATGCCGCACTCCTGAATGATTCGCAGAAAGCCGAGTTTAAAGCCTGATCCGGACCCACCCAAGAAAAATAATCGGGGTCAGACTCCATTTAAAACACATATCTTCTATCAATCTAATTATTGGGGACATATTAAATTTGCGTAAATATCGCCGGAATGGATGCCTGCCGTCCCCCTGCATCAGCCGGTACCGCTGGTTTTCTGCGCCGGCCGCTTCGGGCGGCCCGCGGCGGTCCGGCTCACGCGCCGCGCCGTGCGTTTTTGCAGATCGGCGACGAATGCCGGTTCGCCGAGCGCCCAGCCGCGCAGCGCAGATTCGGTCAGCGCCGCCTGCTGCTCCCGGCTGAGGCCGGCATGCACCAGCTCGGCATAGGCGGCCTCTCGCGCGAACGGCGTGTTGCCGAGCGCCCAGTACAGCGGATGCGGCGTCAGCAAGGGTTCGCTGCGCAGCCCGACGTAGTGGCCGTGGCTGGACCAGGGGTAGTCGGCCGGTGCCGCGACCAGGCCCGCGCGCACCGGATTCAGGTCGATGTAGACCATGCACGCGAGCAGGTAACGCTCGGTCTGGATCAGCGTGCTGCGATAGCGCCCTTCCCACAGCGTGCCGCTTCGGCCATGCGCGTCGTTGAACCGGCGCACGTAGCTGCGCCCGATCGCCTGCATCATTCGGGGGATGCCGTCGTCCGTCCCGGGCGTCGCGAGCAGATGGAAGTGATTGCCCATCAGCACGTACGCATGGACGGCAACGTCGAATCGGCGGCTGTGTTCGCGCAGCAGATCGAGCATCGCGAGGTAGTCGTCCGTAGCCGCGAAGACCTGCTGGCGGTTGTTGCCGCGCTGGATCACGTGGTGCGGGTAGCCCGGAACGGTCAGTCGAGGCAGGCGGGCCATGGCACGAGGAAACGGCGGTTGCGTCGCGCGTGCTCGGCAGGAAGCGCCGCGCAAGCCGAAGGCGTGACAAATTCTCCCACGCAGGTCGCCCCATGGGGCGCCATGAATCGAGCCGTACTCACGCCGCAGCCGGCCGCAGGCGCAACAGCCGCGCGACCCGGCCGACCATCAGCAGCCCCAGCAACGAGCAGGCGCCGCAGACGGCCCAGGTCCATTGCCAGCCGCCGGCCCGTCCCGCCACCCAGCCCACCAGCGGCGGCCCCAGGAACTGCCCCAGCGACGACCACTGCTGCATCCAGCCGATCGTGGTAGACACCGCGTGTTCGCTCGGCGCCAGCCGCACCGCCAGCGAGAACAGGGTGCCGGGAATCATCCCGCCGACCATGGAGAACAGCAGCACCGCCAGATAGCGCACGAGCGGCAGCAGCGACACGCCGTGCCAGGCGGCGAAGGCGGCGATGGTTCCGGCGGTCATGACGATGAAGCCCGTCGCCAGCAGGACCGGCGCCGGAGCGTGGCGCTGCAGCAGCCGGCCGGAAGCGATGTTGCCCACCATGTTGATCGCGGCCGCGAGCGCGGTCAGGGCGCCGGTGGCCGCACCCGAAAAACCGGCTTGCGCGTAAATCGACGGCAGGAACCCGACCACCGCAAGCCATTGGCTGGAATAGACCGCAAAGCAGCCCGCGACCAGCCAGGGCCCGGGCGCGGCGAGCGTCTGGCGCAGCCGTTGCGGCCAGCCCGGCAGCGGCGCCGAGCGCGCACTGGCACTCGCGCTCGCCTGCCTGCGCCGCGCGCCGTCGGACGGCACCGCGCGTAACAACCACAGCGCCATCACGAAGGAGGGGGTCGACAGCAACCACCACCAGGCCGGCCAGCCCCAGGCGGCGATGAACGCCGGCCCGATCAGCAGTGCGACCGCTGCGCCGAACGGCATGTAGGTGCCCCACAGCCCGAGCATCGCCGCGAGACCGCGCGCCGGCACCAGTTGCCGGATCAGGCTGGGCGCGGGCACGGTGGCCAGCAGCACGCCGAAGCCTTCGACGGCACGCAACGCGAGCAGCGTCGTTGCATCGTGCGCCCAGCCGCCGAGCAGACTGGCGGCGGACAGCACGACCAGGCCCGCGACCATGCAGCGCCGCAGGCCGAGCCCGTCGGCGGCGAGCCCGACCGCCAGCCCGAGCGCCACGCCCGCGAACTGCACCAGCGACAGCAGAAAGCCCGCCTGGACCAGTGTCACTCCCAGGGTTTCGCGCAGCACCGGGATCGCCGGCGGAAGCTTGCCCACCTGCAGCGCGGCGCTGACGCCCGCGAGCACCACCAGCAACGCCGGCCTGACTCCGCTGCTGCCGGTCATGCGAACAGGCTGCGCCCGGTCAGCCGGCGGTGCTCGTGCGCCGCGAACCGGTCGGTCATGCCGGCGATGTAGTCGGCCACCGCACGGGCCGAATCGGCGCGCGCCGCGAAATCGGCCTTCATCTGCGCCGGATCGGCCCGGTATGCCGCGAACAGCTCGCGCACCACCTGCCGCGCGAGGTCGGTGGTTTCCGTCACCTGCGGATGGCGGTACAGGTTGCGGAACAGGAACTGCTTGAGCGTAGCCGAGTCGCGCCGCATCGCGTCGCTGAACGCGACCAGCGGCGGCTGTGCGCGAACCTCGTCCGCGCTCGCCGGCCGCGCGCGGGAGAGCGCCGCCCGGGTCGCGTCGATCACGTCGTACACCTGGGTGCTGAGCATGCGCCGGATCGATTCGTACAGCAGGCGCCGGCCTTGCAGTTGCGGGTACTTCGCCAGCGCCTGCCTCCGATAGGTGTCGAACAGCGGCACGCCTTCGAGCTGCTCGAGCGTGATGAGTCCGGAGCGCACGCCGTCGTCGATGTCGTGCGCGTTGTACGCGATCTCGTCGGCCAGGTTGCAAAGCTGCGCCTCGAGGCTGGGCTGGGTCCGGTCCAGGAAGCGCCGGCCGACCCCGCCGGGCTCGGCAGCCTCCAGCGTTTCGGCGGCGGCGCGCGAGCAGCGCTTGAGGATGCCCTCGCGCGTCTCGAAGGTCAGGTTCAGGCCGTCCCAGGCCGGATAGCGCTGCTCGAGCCGATCGACCACGCGCAGGCTCTGCATGTTGTGCTCGAACCCGCCATGCCCGCGCATGCAGTCGTCGAGCGCGTCCTGCCCGGCATGGCCGAACGGGGTGTGCCCGAGGTCGTGCGCCAGCGCGATCGCCTCGACCAGGTCCTCGTCGAGGCCGAGCGGCCGCGCGATCGAGCGGCCGAGCTGCGCGACCTCGAGCGAATGCGTCATGCGCGTGCGGAACAGATCGCCCTCGTGATTGAGGAACACCTGCGTCTTGTAGACCAGGCGGCGGAACGCCGTCGAGTGCACGATGCGATCGCGGTCGCGCTGGTATTCGCTGCGGGTCGGCGCGGCCGGCTCCGCATGGCGCCGTCCGCGCGTGCACTCGGCATGGCTCGCATACGCAGCCAGCCCACGCACCGCGGCGCGCGTCGGTTCAGCATCGATTTGTCCCGCAAGCCGAATCACCGTGCCCATGGTTTGCTACTCTTTCAATAGCAAATCAGGCGCAGCAGGCGTCGATCACCTCGCGCACCAGCGCATCCGGCGCATCGCGCAGCGCGGCGCGCCCGGGCTGCTCGAGCACCACGTAGCGCAGCTTGCCGCCGTCGGCCTTCTTGTCCACGCGCATCAGCTCGAGGTAGCGGCCGGCGTTGTTGTCGGCCAGCCGCGGCCCCTTCACCGGGAGCCCCGCCGCGCGCAGCAGCCTTGTGAGCCGCTGCACGAACGCCGCGTCGACCCCGCCGAGCCGCTGCGACAGCGTCGCCGCCATCACCATACCGCAGCCGACGGCCTCGCCGTGCAGCCATTCGCCGTAGCCGAGGCCGGCTTCGATCGCGTGGCCGAACGTGTGCCCGAAATTCAGGATCGCGCGCAGGCCCGATTCGCGCTCGTCGCGCCCGACCACCGCCGCCTTGATTTCGCAGCAGCGCCGCACCGCTCCGGCGAGCGCGGTCGGCACCCGCGCCACGAGCGCATCCAGATTCGCCTCGATCCAGTCGAAGAACGCCATGTCGGCGATCGGTCCGTACTTGATGACCTCGGCGAGGCCGGCGCTGAGTTCGCGCGCCGGCAGGCTGCGCAAGGTGTCGAGGTCGCACACCACGAGCCGCGGCTGGTGAAACGCGCCGATCATGTTCTTGCCCAGCGGGTGGTTGATCGCGGTCTTGCCGCCGACCGACGAGTCGACCTGCGCGAGCAGCGTTGTCGGCACCTGCACGTAGGGCACGCCGCGCATGTAGCTCGCGGCGGCGAAGCCGGTGATGTCGCCGACCACGCCGCCGCCGAGCGCGATCAGCACGGTCTTGCGGTCGCAGTGCTGCTGCAGCAGCGTGTCGAAGATCCGGTTCAGCGTGGACCAGTTCTTGTGCTGCTCGCCGTCGGGCAGCACCACGGTGTGGACCGCGGGGTAGCGCCCGCGCAGCCGCGCCTGCAGGCGCTGCGCATAGAGCGGCGCCACCGTGACGTTGCTGACGATCACCGCCGCGGCGGCTTGCGGCAGCCACGCCCAGGGCTCGGGAGCGCGCAGCAGCCCGGCGCCGATGAAGATCGGATAGCTGCGCTCGGCCAGTTCGATGCGGACCGGCTCGGCCTGGGTTGCGACGGCGAAGGTGGCGGCCATGGGCTCAAGTGTAGGCGACGGCGCCGGCATTTCGCGGCAGCGTAGCGGTCGCAGCCGCACGGCCGCCGTCGCAAGCGCGAACCAGCACTAACGCGGCGGAACGATGCCCGCGAGTTCCAGCTGCATCACGATCATGTTGACCAGCGTGGCCACCGACGGGCGGCCGGTCTCGATCACGAAATGCGCGGTCTCGCGGTACAGCGGGTCGCGCTGCGCATACAGGTCGCGCAGCCGGGCAAGCGGATCGCCGACCTGCAGCAGCGGGCGCTTGGTGTCGTGGCGCAGGCGGCGGAACAGATCGTCCGGCGACGAGCGCAGGTAGATCGCATGCGTGCGCTGCCGCAGCCGTTCGCGGTTCGCGGCGCGCAGCACCGCGCCGCCGCCGGTCGACAGCACGCCGGCATGCGCGAGGGTCAGTTCGTCGAGCACCGATTCCTCGACGTCGCGAAAGCTCTGTTCGCCTTCGCTCTCGAAGTAGGCGCGAATCGCGCAGCCTAGGCGGCGCTCGACCGCATGATCGACATCGACAAAGGGAAGCTGGAGCCGCCGCGCCAGCTGGCGGCCCACGGTGGACTTGCCCGAGCCGGGCAGTCCGATCAAGGCTATGCCACGCACATTGCCGTCAACGCATCGCGCTGCGCTCCGTGATCATCTTCGGCGTGATGAACACCAGCATTTCCTGCTTGTTCGACACCCGCGAATTGGTCTTGAACAGGTTGCCGACGACCGGAATGTCCCCGAGCAGCGGCACCTTGTCGGTGTTGTTGGTCTCGGTCAGCGTGTAGATGCCGCCGATCACCACCGTGCCGCCATTCTCCACCAGCACCTGGGTCTTCACGTGCTTGGTGTTGATCGCAAAGCCGGCCGACGTGGCCTGGCCCACCGAGTCGTTGCTCACGTCGAGGTCGAGGATGATGTTGCCCTCCGGCGTGATCTGCGGCGTGACCTCGAGCGAGAGATTGGCCTTCTGGAACGCGATCGAGGTCGCGCCGCTGGAAGTCGCGGTCTGGTACGGCAATTGCGTGCCCTGCTCGATGATCGCCTTGGTCTGGTCCGCAGTGACGACACGCGGGCTCGACACCACCTTGCCTTTGCCATCGGCTTCGAGCGCGGAGATCTCCAGGTTCAGCATCCGCGACACGCTGGAATTGAACAGCGAGATCGCGAACGCGCCCGGCACGTTGCTGTCGTTCGAGGTCGCCGGCAGGTTCACGAAGTTGCCGGTGTTGAACAGCGGGTTCGTCGCGGTCGTGGTCGAGGTCGTGACGCCGCCGGTGTTGGTCACCGAGTAGGTCGTCGTGTTGAGCCCTGGCGGCGGCAGGCCGACCGGCGTCGTGCCGAACGAAGACCGCGGATTCAGGATGCCGCCGCCCAGGCGCACGCCGAGC
>JAFECV010000123.1 GCA_018241985.1 Pseudomonadota bacterium
GGCTGCTGCACAGGGCCTCGAGTCGATGCGGGAGGGGTCATTTGTCGGGAGCAGAAGGTGCAGACGCCGCGGACGCGGGGAATGTGGGAATCAACGCCTGCGGCAGCGTGGCGCGGCCGGCCGCTGCCGGTTCGGTCGGCAGGTACAGCGAGCCCTTCTGACCGCAGCCGCACAGCATCAGCGCTGCTGCCGCGACCAGCGCCACTCGCACGCATGACATCCGTGCCACACGATGTGCGAAGGCAAGGCGACGGCCGCTGTTTCCCATCCGCGAATTGTAGAAACTGCCGACAGTGGTCGCCGACGCTAGTTCTTGAACATGTCGAGAATGCGCTGGCGCTCGCTTTGCGGCGGCGCGGCCGAGTTCGTGCCACCGAGCCCGGTCTGCGAGGTGTCGGACGCCGGCGTGACGCCGACGCTGCCGACGCCGGTCCCCTTCGCGTATTCGTCGTAATACCATTCGCCGCCGACGTTGACCACGCCGTCCGGCACCGGCGTGGCCGCGACCGGGACGTTCTTCAGCGCGCTTTGCATGAAGCCGATCCAGATCGGCAGCGCGGCGCCGCCGCCCGTTTCGCGATCGCCGAGGCTGCGCGGCGTGTCGAACCCCATCCAGGCAATCGCGGTCAGCGTCGGCTGGTAGCCGGCGAACCAGGCGTCGAGCGAATCGTTCGTCGTGCCGGTCTTGCCGTAGATGTCGGGGCGCTTGAGGATGCGCTGTGCCGCCGCGCCGGTGCCGGATCGGGTCACTTCCTGCAGCAGGCTTTGCATGACGAATGCGTTGCGCGGCGAGATCGCTTCGGTCCGGCCCTGCGCGGGGGGCGCGGCATCGGCCAGATCGAGGCCGCGGCTGTCGGTGACCTTGGTGATCAGCGTCGGGTTCACCCGATAGCCGCCGTTCGCGAACACCGAATACGCGGTCGCCATCTGCAGCGGCGTCACCGATCCGGCGCCCAGCGCGAGCGTGAGGTAGGCCGGTTGCTTGTCCGCGTCGAAGCCGAAGCGCGTCGCCCATTCCTGCGCATAGCGCGGGCCGATCGCCTGCAGCACGCGGATCGCCACGGTGTTGATCGACTTGGCCAGCGCGCGGCGCAGCGTGACCGGGCCCTCGAACGTGTTCTCGAAGTTCTTCGGCTCCCAGGGCTGGCCGCCGGTCACGCTGGCGTCGAAGAACAGCGGGGCGTCGTTGATGATGGTCGCGGGGGTGAAGCCTTTTTCGAGCGCGGCCGAGTAGATGAACGGCTTGAAGCTCGAACCCGGCTGGCGCCAGGCCTGCGTCACGTGGTTGAACTTGGATTTGTTGAAATCGAAGCCGCCGACCAGCGCCTTGATGTCGCCGGTGCCCGGGTCCATCGCGACGAACGCGCCCTCGACCTCCGGTACCTGCGTGATCTCCCAGCGGCCCTTCGCGTTCTGCACGATGCGGATGATCGCGCCGCGCCGGATCTTCACGTTCGCGGGCGCCTTGTCGGCAAGACCCGCACGCGCGGGGTACAGGCCGTCGCCGGTGATCTCGACCGTGTCGCCGCTGCCCTCCATCGCGACCACCTTCTTCGGGCTGGCCTCCAGCACCACCGCGGCCACGAGATTGCCCTCGTCCGGGTGGTCGGCCAGCGCGTCGTCGATCGCATCCTCGGCGGCCGCGGAGTCCGACGGGAGATCGATGAACTGCTCCGGCCCGCGGTAGATCTGCCGACGCTCGAAGTTCATGATGCCGCTGCGCAGCGCGCGGTAGGCCGCCTCCTGGTCCGCGGCGTTCAGCGTCGTGTAGACGTCGATGCCGCGCGTGTAGGCGCTTTCGCCGTAATGCGCGAACATCAGCTGGCGCACCATCTCGGCGACGTACTCCGCATGCACCTTGTCCTCTTCCTCGGGGCCGGACTGGACGTCGAGTTCTTCCTTCTTCGCCGCGTCGGCCTGGGCCGCGGTGATGTAGCCGTTGTCGACCATGCGGTCCAGCACGTAGAGCTGCCGGGCGCGGGCGCGCGCCGGGTTGGCGATCGGGTTGTACGCCGAAGGGGCCTTCGGCAGCCCGGCCAGCATCGCGGCTTCGGCGAGCGTGATGTCCTTCAGCGGCTTGCCGAAGTAGGTCTGGCAGGCCGACGCGAAGCCGTAGGCGCGGTTGCCCAGGTAGATCTGATTCATGTAGATCTGCAGGATCTGGTCCTTCGTCAGCTCGTGCTCGAGCTTGAACGTGAGCAGGATCTCGTAGATCTTTCGCGTATAGGTCTTCTCGGTCGACAGGTAGACGTTGCGCGCGACCTGCATCGTGATGGTCGATGCGCCCTGGCTTTTCGAATGCGCGAGGTTCGCCAGTGCGGCGCGCACCACGCCGGCGTAGTCGACGCCGCCGTGCTGATAGAAATGCGCGTCCTCGGCCGACAGCACCGCTTCCTTCATGATCGCCGGGATGTCCTGGATCGGCGTCATGTTGCGGCGCTCTTCGCCGAACTCGCCGATCTTCACGCCGTCGGCGGTGAACACCCGCAGCGGCAGCTTGGGCCGGTAATCGGTGAGCGCGTTCGTGTCGGGCAGGTTCGGGTAGGCGACCGCGAGCGCGATGCCGATCACGATCAGCAGCGAAAGAATGCCGGCGACGGCAACGCCCGCACCCCAGATCGCGAGGCGAGCGAGCCAGCCCATCCACGTCGTGGGGCTGTCTGCTTGCTTCGGTGATCGGGGAGGTGGAGCGGATGCGCCGGAGTCGGGGCGGGCGGGCATAAGGGTCGATTGAAGGTCGCAGGCCGATTATAGAAATCGGTGAGGGCGTCCTTTCGGTGCCGAGCGGCGCTATCGTTTTTGTTGCATCTGCGACGGAAAGCGTCAATATTTCACGCCGCGTCTGCTTTTGACAACGATTGGAGCGAAAACGCGACGCGAAGTTCTAGTGGCCCCTGGGTCTTGCTGCTAGCATTCACGGCAATTCTTACGCTAGCTCGGTTGTCTTACAGCCGGTTACAGGGGACTGTCTTGATCTCACTGGGATCGTTATTCAGCCGTCAGCCGGCTCCCTTGCTGGGTCTGGACATCAGTTCATCCAGTATCAAACTGGTCGAGTTGGGGCGCGACGCCGACGGCACGCTGGTGCTCGAGCGCTGCGCGATCGAACCGCTGGAGCATGGCTGGGTCGCCGACGGCAACATCGAGAAGTTCGACGAGGTGGCCGACGCGGTGCGGCGGCTGGTGAAGAAAAGCGGAACCCGCGCGAAGAACGTCGCGCTTGCGCTGCCGCCGTCGGCCGTGATCACGAAGAAGATCATCCTGCCGGGCGGCATGTCCGAGGCGGAACTGGAAATCCAGGTCGAGTCCGAAGCGAACCAGTACATTCCGTTCTCGCTCGACGAGGTGAGTCTCGATTTCTGCGTGGTGGGCCCGAGCGCGACCTCGGCCGGGGACGTCGAAGTGCTGATCGCCGCCTCGCGCAAGGAGAAGGTGCAGGACCGCCAGGGCCTGGCGGAGGCGGCGGGCCTGAAGCCCGTCATCATCGACGTGGAATCGTATGCATCGCGGCTCGCGACCGGCCGCCTGATCGAGAACCTTCCGAACCGCGGCCAGGACACCATCGTCGCGCTGTTCGAGGTCGGCGCCTACACGACCAGCATGCAAGTGATACGCAACGACGATCTGCTCTACGAGCGCGACCAGGCCTTCGGCGGCGCGCAGCTGTCGCAGCTGATCGTGCGCCAGTACGGCTTTTCCCCCGAGGAAGCGGAAGCCAAGAAGCGCAACGGCGACCTGCCGGAGGACTACCGGGCCGGGGTGCTGGTGCCGTTCGTCGAGAACATGGCGCAGGAGGTCGGCCGCGCGCTGCAGTTCTTCTTCACCAGCACGCCGCACAACCGGGTCGACTACGTGCTGCTGGCCGGCGGGTCGGCCGCGCTGCCCGGCCTGACCGAAGCGGTGACGCAGCACACCTCGTTCGCCTGCAGCATCGTCAATCCGTTCGAAGGCATGGACATGGGCTCCGGCGTGCGCGAGAAGAAGATGCTGCGCGAAGCCTCGTCGTACCTGACCTCCTGCGGGCTGGCCATGCGGAGGTTCCTGCAGTGATCCTGATCAACCTGCTGCCGCACCGCGAGGCAGCGCGCAAGCAGCGCCGCGATTCGTTCTATGCCACGCTCGGCGCCGCCGCGCTGATCGGCGTCCTGCTGTCCGCCGCGGTCTACCTGTGGTACCAGGCCGCGATCTCGACCCAGGAGAGCCGCAACAGCTTCCTGCTGGCCGAGAACAAGCGGCTGGATGCGCAGATCAAGGACATTGCGACGCTGCAGACCGAAATAACCGCGCTGCGCGCGCGCCAGCAGGCGGTCGAGGACCTGCAGGCGGACCGGAACATGCCTGTGAACCTGCTCAACGAACTGGTCAAGCAGGTGCCGGATGGCGTGTACATCACCAGCATGCAGCAGGAAAACCAGAAGGTGACGCTCAAGGGCGTGGCGCAGTCGAACGAGCGCGTGTCCGACCTGCTGCGCAACCTCGCAAACAACAGCCCCTGGCTCGACCATCCCGAACTGGTTGAAATCGTCGCCGGTACGATCGCGCTGACGCCCAGGGACCAGCGTCGGGTGTCGAATTTCACGTTGCGGGTCGAACTCAAGCGGCCCACCGATGCGCAGAAGCCGGCATCCGCGGCCAATGCCACGCCTGCGGCCCCGTCGCCGCCGAAGACCTGACGGACGGCGCCATGGCAACCCGAATGAAAGTCAACAGCGAGCTTTCCGCGACGCTGGGCCGCCTGCAGTCGCAGTTCCGCGGCCTGAACCCGAACGACCCGGCGTCCTGGCCGGCACTGCCCCGCTTGCTGCTGGCCGCCGCCGTGACGGTGCTGGTGGTCGTGCTGCTCTGGTTCGTCTGGCTGAACGGCTCGGATGACGAGCTCAACGCTGCGCGCGCGAAGGAAGTCACGCTGCGCGAGGACTACAAGAAGAAGGTGGCCCAGGCCGTCAACCTCGACGCGCTGAAGCAGCAGCGCGCGCAGGTGCAGCAGTACGTGACCCAGCTCGAGAAGCAGCTGCCGAGCAAGGCCGAAATGGACGCGCTGCTGTCGGACATCAACCAGGCGGGTCTCGGGCGCAGCCTGCAGTTCGACCTGTTCCGACCGGGCCAGGTCGTCGTGAAGGACTATTACGCCGAACTGCCGATCGCGGTCCGCGTCAACGGGCGCTACCACGACATCGGCGCGTTCGCGTCGGACATCGCCAACCTGTCGCGCATCGTGACCTTGAACAACATCAGCATCGTGCCGGCGAAGGATGGGACGCTGACCATGGACGCCACCGCCAAGACCTTCCGCTACCTCGACCAGGAGGAAATCGAGGCGCAGCGCAAGGCCACCCAGCCGAAGAACGCGGGAGCCAAGAAATGACCGCGTTGCGATGGCTCGCGGCGGGCGTGGCCGGGCTGCTGCTGGCCGGCTGCGGAGCGTCCGACCACGAGGAACTGCAGCAGTGGATGACGGCGCAGCGCAACGCGGCCCGTCCGCATGTCACGCCGCTTTCCGCGCCGAAGCAGTTCGTTCCGCAGAGCTACACCGAGGCGAACGCGACCGATCCGTTCAGTCTTGAAAAACTCACGGTGGCGCTGCGCCGCGATTCCAACCAGAGCGCATCGAATGCCGCGCTGGTCGCGCCGGAGTTGGCTCGGCGCAAAGAGCCGCTCGAGGCTTTCCCGCTGGATTCGATGACCATGGTCGGCAGCATGGGGCGCCCGGGCAAGCCCGTCGCGCTGGTGCGGGTCGACAACCTCCTGTACCAGGTCCACCTGGGGGACTACCTGGGGCAGAACTACGGTCGCGTCACGAAGATCACCGAAACCCAGGTCACTCTGCGTGAAATTGCGCAGGACGCCGCCGGCGAGTGGGTGGAGCGCCCGGCGACATTGCAGCTGCAAGAAAAGGCTAAATAGCATGCAACATCAGAACAAGAGCGGCTTCTGGTCCGTGGCGTTGCGCCGCGCTTGGCATGCCGTGGCGATTGCTTTCGGAGCGGGGCTGCTTTCAGTGGCGGCGCATGCGCAGAATGCGATCGAATCGGTTTCGGGCTCGGCCACGGGCGGTTCCGACGTGATCCGCATCGACCTCGCACAGCCGCTCGCGGCGTTGCCGACCGGCTTCTCGATCCAGACGCCCGCGCGGATCGCGCTCGACTTCCCCGGCGTGACGAACGGCATGGGCCGCTCCACCGTCGACCTGAGCCAGGGCAACGTCCGGTCGGTCAACGTGGTGCAGGCCGGTGACCGCACGCGTGTCGTGCTCAACCTCAAGCAGATCACGACCTACAAGGCGGAGATCCAGGGCAAGTCGCTGTTCATCTCGCTGGCGCCGCCCGCGCTGCAGGCCGCGGCAGCGAACAACGCGCCGATGTTTGCCGAGAGCCGCAATGTCGACAACCTGCCGATCAAGAACGTCGATTTCCGGCGCGACGGCAACGCCGGCAAGATCGTGGTCGATCTGGCGAGCAACCAGGTCGGCGTCGACATCCGCCAGCAGGGCCAGACGCTGGTCGTCGATTTCCTGAAGTCGACGCTGCCCGCGGGGCTGCGCCGCCGACTCGACGTGGCGGACTTCGGCACGCCGGTGCAGACCATCACGACCTTCCAGCAGGGCGACCGCGTCCGGATGATCATCGAACCGCGGGGCGCCTGGGAGCACAGCGCCTACCAGGCGGACAACCAGCTGGTCGTCGAGATCCGGCCGCAGAAGGTCGATGCGTCCAAGCTGACGCAAGGCCCCGGCTACAGCGGCGAAAA
>JAFECV010000124.1 GCA_018241985.1 Pseudomonadota bacterium
TAGCCGGCCGGAACGCTTCGCCAAGGCGCTGGCCAGCGCCGCCGACGCTATCGTGCTGGATCTGGAGGACGCCGTCGCCGCCGAAGCCAAGGGCGCCGCGCGCGATGCCGTCGCTTCCTGGGCGGCCGGCGCCGCGCCCGTCGAGCGCGCGCGCATCGTCGTGCGCCTCAACGACGCGGCCTCGCCGTATTTCGCCGAAGACCTGCGCATGCTGCGCGAAGCGTGCCTGCCGGTGGTGATGCTGCCCAAGGCCGAGAACGACGAGGCGCTGGGCGCGGTGCGTGCCGGCCTGCCCGGCGCGCGCCTGCTGCCGCTGGTGGAGACCGTGCGCGGCATTGCACAGTGCGATGCGGTGGCAGCCGGTGTTGGCGTCGTGCGGCTGGTGTTCGGCACGCTGGACTTCGCGCTCGACCTCGACCTGGACATCGACGCCGACAACGAGCCGCTGGCCGAAGCCGCGGCGCGGCTGGCGCTGGCGTCGCGCCTTGCCGGGCGGCTGACGCCGGTGGCCGGTGTCACGCCGCAGATCGACGACGAGCCGCGCCTCCTGGCTGACCTGACTTGGGCGCGCCGGCGCGGCTTCGGCGCCAAGCTGTGCATCCACCCCAGGCAGGTCGCGCCGCTGCACGCCGCGCTGGCGCCCGACGCGGCAACGCTGGACTGGGCGCGCCGTGTGCTGGCCGCCGAGGCCTCATCGCCCGGCGCGGCAAAGCTCGATGGCCGCATGGTCGACCGCCCGGTCGTGCTGCAGGCCCAGCGCACGCTGGCCCGCGCCGGCCTCTGAACTTTTTCAACCATCCACCGGAGACATCCTCATGGCCGCAAGCATCATCGACTCTTCCATCTTCCAGGGCATCTTCTCCAGCGAAGAGATGCGCCACGTCTGGTCCGACGAGAACCGCACGCAGAAGTACCTGGACATCGAACGCGCGCTCGCCGTCGTGCAGGGTCGCCTGGGCCTGATCCCCCAGGAGGCGGCCGACGAGATCGTGCGCCACTGCACGCTCGAGCAGATCGACATGACGAAGCTGCGCCAGCAGACCGAGCGCATCGGCTATCCGGTCCTGGGCGTCGTCTCGCAACTCAACGCGCTGTGCCGCGACAAGCTGGGTGAGTACTGCCATTGGGGCGCGACCACGCAAGACATCACCGACACCGCCACGGTGCTGCAGACCCGCGAAGCGCTGACGATCGTCGAGCGCGAACTGGCTGGCATCTCGGCCGCGCTGGCGAAGTTGGCGAAGGACCATCGCGACACGCCGGTCATCGGTCGCAGCAACCTGCAGCAAGCGATCCCCGTGACCTTTGGTTACAAGATGGCTGGACTGTTGTCGGCGATCGGGCGGCACCGCGAACGGCTCGCGCAACTGAAGGAGCGTGTGTTGGTTGGCGAGTTCGCCGGCGCGGCCGGCACGCTGGCCTCGTTGGAAAGAGGCGCGATGGAGACGCAAGCCGGCCTGTGCGCCGAACTCGGCCTGAAACAGCCGCTCATCGCCTGGCACACGATCCGCGACAACATCGCCGAGGTCGGCGCCTTCCTGGGCCTGGTCGGCGGCACGCTCGGCAAGCTGAGCATGGACGTCAAGCTGATGATGCAGACCGAGGTCGGCGAGGTGTACGAGCCTTACCACCACGGCCGCGGTTCGTCGTCGACGATGCCGCAGAAGCGCAATCCGATCTCGAGCTGCTACATCCACGCCGCGATCAGCGTTGTGCGCCAGCACGCCGCCGCGCTGATGGACGCGATGGTCGCCGACCACGAGCGCTCCACCGGTCCGTGGGAGATCGAGTGGATCGTGCTGCCCGAGGCGTTCTGCCTGATGGCCGGCGCGTTGAAGCAGAGCCGCTTCGTGCTCGAGGGGCTACAGGTCGATGCAAAGGCGATGCGCCGCAACATCGACCTGACGCACGGGCTCGTGATGAGCGAGGCCGTGATGATGGGCCTAGGGCCCTACATCGGACGCGAATACGCGCATGACCTGGTCTACGACATTTGCCGCGAGGCCGGGGAGCAGCAACGCCCGCTGCTCGATCTGCTCGCCGCGCACCCCGAGATCAACAAGCATCTGGATCGCGCGGCGCTGGCAGAGCTTTGCGACCCCGCCAACTATCTCGGTCAATCTGCGGTGATGGTCGATCGCGTTCTCGCGACCGTGCGCTGACACCCAACCCCACCTTGCGTAGCCGACACAGATCGGTCCCGACCTTCTTTTGCCCGTGTATCGGAGACACCCCATGAAACCCGGCAAGCTGATCAAGCTTCTCTACGTCCAGGTCCTAATCGGACTGGTGCTCGGCATCGCCGTAGGTCACTTTTGGCCCGAGTTCGGAGCCGCCTTGAAGCCGCTTGGCGACGGCTTCGTCAAGCTGGTGAAGATGATGATCGCGCCGATTGTCTTTTGCACCATTGTGAGCGGCATCACATCCCTGAGCGATACACGTGAGATCGGCAAGACTCTGCTGAAGTCGATGGGTCTGTTCTACGCGCTCACGGTCGCTGCCTTGCTGATCGGCCTGGCAGCCGTCCTCTTGCTGCAACCCGGTGCAGGCATGCACATCGACCCGACGCGCCTGGATGCCGGAGTGGTTGCGAAGTATTCGAGTCACGTGCCGCCCCGGGGCTTTACCCAGTTCGTCATGCACATCATTCCCTCGTCTTTCTTCGGCGCGTTCGCCGAAGGCGAAGTGTTGCCGGTTCTGTTGCTGGCCGTGCTGTGTGGCTTTGGTCTTACCCGCATCGGCGCGGCCGGCCGCGTCGTACTCGACAGCGTTGATGGCTTCGCTCACATGCTCTTTGCTGCCTTCGGCTTCATCATGAGGCTCGCGCCTCTTGGCGCATTCGGTGCGATGGCGTTCACCGTTGGCCGCTACGGAATCAAGTCAATCGGCTCGCTCGGCTTGCTGATCGGCACCTTGTACGTTGCCTGCATCTTCTTCGTTGTGGTCGTGCTGGGTTTGCTGGCGCGTATGCACGGCTTCAAGCTGTGGCAACTGCTGCGCTACATCCGCGAGGAACTGCTGGTCGTCCTCGGCACGTCGTCAAGCGAGCCGGTGTTGCCGCGGCTGCTCATGAAACTGGAGCGATTGGGTTGCAAGAAAGGAATCGTCGGCCTCGTCATACCGACCGGGTATTCGTTCAACCTCGACGGCACCGCGATCTATCTCACGTTGGCGTCGATGTTCATCGCTCAGGCATGCGATATCCATCTGTCCTGGGCTCAGATCGCCGAGATGCTCGGCCTCATGCTCCTGACCTCGAAGGGGGCGGCCGGTGTCACCGGGAGCGGGTTCGTTGCGCTCGTTGCAACACTTACCGTGATGCCGGATCTGCCAGTCGCCGGGGTGGCCCTCCTCGTGGGCGTAGATCGCTTCATGTCCGAGGCCCGCGCGCTGACGAGCACCATGAGCAACGCAGTGGCTTGCGTGGTGGTTTCGATCTGGGAGAACGCCTGTGATCGCCAGACTCTCGCCCGAGAGCTGTCACAGAATTACGCCAATACCGAGGCGGCCCTTGAAGAGGATGCCGTCCTGCCGCTCGGCCCATCAGATACGGGACATCAGCCGGCGCAGTCGCATTGAAGTGCAAGAAGCCGACGATGCTTCGCTCCGCATGGCGCTTAACCAACGGCTAAGGGGCTTCTGGGAAGGCGCTATTTAGTGGCCCGGCCTGCACGGTCGGACGCACAATAGCGCCATGACTTTGACGGAGTTGAAATACATCGTCGCCGTGATCCTGCGAAGGACAGGGCGAGGGGCCCCGCGCAGCGCGATTGTGGCCACGGCGCAGGCTTGTGCGAAGTGCGAGGCGTTGGAATGACGCTGACCGAACTCAAATACATCGTCGCCGTCGCCCGCGAAAAGCACTTCGGCCGCGCGGCCGAGGCCTGCTTCGTGTCGCAGCCCACGCTGTCGGTCGCGATCAAGAAGCTCGAGGACGAGCTCGAGCTGAAATTGTTCGAGCGCAGCGCGGCCGAGGTCACGGTCACGCCGCTGGGCGAAGAGATCGTGCGCCAGGCCGAGACGGTGCTGGAGCAGGTCGCCGGCATCAAGGAGACGGCCAAGCGCGGCAAGGACCCGCTGGCCGGCCCGCTCTCGCTCGGCATCATCTACACGATCGGCCCGTACCTGCTGCCCGAACTGGTGCGCCAGGCGATCGACCGCACGCCGCAGATGCCGCTGGTGCTGCAGGAGAACTTCACTGTGCGGCTGCTCGAGATGCTGCGCACCGGCGAGATCGACTGCGCGATCCTGGCGGAACCGTTCCCGGACACCGGCCTGGCGATCGCGCCGCTGTACCAGGAGCCGTTCGTCGCGGCGGTGCCGCGCCACCATCCGCTGGCCGCGCAGACCTCGGTGACCGCGCAGGCGCTGAAGAGCGAGACCATGCTGCTGCTCGGCACCGGCCATTGCTTTCGCGACCACGTGCTGCAGGTCTGCCCCGAATTCGCGCGCTTCTCCAGCGACGCCGAGGGCATACGCAAGAGCTTCGAGGGCTCGTCGCTCGAGACGATCAAGCACATGGTCGCCGCCGGCATGGGCGTCACGCTGGTGCCGCGGCTGGCGGTGCCGGAGGACGCGCTGCTGCACAAGCACACGCGGCGCCGGCGCGACGACAACGGCTACGTGCGCTACCTGCCGGTCACCGACGAGAACGCCGACGCGCCGCCGACGCGCCGCGTGGTGCTGGCCTGGCGGCGCAGCTTTCCGCGCTACGAGGCGATCGCCGCGCTGCGCAACGCGGTGCACGCCTGCGCGCTGCCAGGCGTGCAACGGCTGAACTGAAATCCGCTCCAGACCCCAGGAGGATCTGATGACCAATCGAACGACGCTGCCGGCCCAGGCCGGCATCCTGGAGCCGGTCCCCGCGGTCGGCCGCTACATACTGTTCTCGGTGGCGCAGCGCGCCATGCTGCCCGCTGCGCTGGATCGGCTGGCGCAGGCGGTGAATGGCGAAAGCGTGGTCGCCAGGCTTGGGCCGGGACTGGTCGCCGCGCTCGGCGCCACGGTGCCGGGACTGCGCGAGTTCGCGGCGCTCGCCGGCCCCGGCGTCGAGGTCCCGTCGACCCCGACCGCGCTGCTGTGCTGGCTGCGCGGCAGCGATCCGGGCGACCTGGTGCATCTGGCGCGGGCGCTGGAGCACGCGCTGCTGCCCGCGCTGCAACTCGATCGCGTGGTCGACGCCTTCTGCCATCGACGCGGCCCGAACGGGAACGGCCGCGACCTGACCGGGTTCGAGGACGGCACCGAGAACCCGGTCGGCGATGCGGCGGTCGCTGCCACCCTGGTGCAGGGCCAGGGGCCGGGGCTCGACGGCGCGAGCTTCCTCGCGCTGCAGCAGTGGCGGCACGACTTCGCCGCGTTCGAGGCGATGACCCCCGCCGCGCAGGACGCGATGATCGGCCGGCGCCGCGGCGACAACGAGGAACTGGACGATGCCCCCGCGTCGGCGCACGTGAAGCGCACCGCGCAGGAGAGCTTCAGCCCGGAGGCGTTCGTCTCGCGCCGCTCGATGCCGTGGACCGACGGACGCGAAGCCGGGCTGATGTTCGCCGCGTTCGGCTGCAGCCTCCATGGGTTCGAAGTGCAGATGCGGCGCATGGCGGGGCTGGAAGACGGCATCGTCGATGCGCTGTTCTCCATCTCCAAACCGATCTCGGGCGCGACCTTCTGGTGCCCGCCGATGGACGCGGGCCGGCTCGACCTGCGCGCGCTGATGAAATGAGCGCGGTGACGCCTGCGCCGCCCGGCGGCGATCGCGATGGCGGCTGGCGCCATCAAGCCGGCCTGTACCTGGACCTGATCCGCTGGAACCGCCCGGCCGGCTGGCTGCTGCTGCTGTGGCCGACGCTGTCGGCGCTGTGGGTCGCAGCCGGCGGCTTTCCGGGCTGGCATCTGCTCGCGGTGTTCACCTTGGGCACGATCCTGATGCGCAGCGCCGGCTGCTGCGTGAACGACGTGGCGGATCGCGACTTCGACCGCCACGTCAAGCGCACCGCGCAGCGTCCGGTCACGACCGGCGCTTTAAGCGTGCGGCAGGCGCTGGGCTTCGGCGCGGTGCTCGCGCTCGCCGCGTTCGCGCTGGTGCTGACGACGAACGCGGTCGCGGTCGCGTGGTCGTTCGCCGGGCTCGCGCTTAGCCTGATCTACCCGTACGCGAAACGCTACGTCTCGATGCCGCAGGCGGTGCTGGGCGTCGCGTTCAGCTTCGGCATCCCGATGGCGTTCGCCGCGGTGCAGGCGCGCGTGCCGGTGCTCGCCTGGGTGCTGCTGGTCGGCAACCTGTTCTGGGTGCTGGCCTACGACACCGAATACGCGATGGTCGACCGCGACGACGACCTGAGGATCGGCATGAAGACCTCGGCGATCACGTTCGGCCGCTTCGACGTCGCCGCGGTCATGGCCAGCTACGCGATTTATTTGGCGATATGGGCTGTAGCCCTAGTGGATTCTTCACTAGGCGCTATTTTTTACATAGCAATCGGCGCGGCGTTGGCGCAGGCCGCCTGGCACGGCGCGCTGATCCGCACGCGCACCCGCGACGGCTGCTTCAAGGCGTTCCGACTGAACCACTGGCTGGGCGCCACGGTGTTCGCCGGCGTCGCGCTCGGCACCCTGCTGCGCTGATACGTTTTTGCACCACCCCGCAGCGCATCGAACGGATTCGAGTGGCCGCGGAGCAGGCCGTTCGCGGGCACCCGCGGATCCGGCTTGGCCGGGCCGCT
>JAFECV010000125.1 GCA_018241985.1 Pseudomonadota bacterium
TCGAAGGCTACCGGGCGCTGCTGTCGCGCGCCAGCCTGGGCGAGCATGTGTCGGTGTTCGCCGAGATCGCGCTGAAGGACCAGCGCCGCGCGGTGGTGCAGCGCTTCGAGCAGCGCATGGCGGCCACGCCCGAGGTGGTCGCCTGCTACGTGATCAGCGGGCGCTACGACTACCTGGTCCGGATCGCGTGCCGCGATCTGGCGCACTACCACGCGCTGATCAACGCCTGGTTCGACGACCTGACGCTGGGCATCGAGAAGATCGTCACCAACACCGAGCTGCAGACGATCAAGGAATTCAGCGGATTCCCGCTCGCGGTCGGCGCCGCCTGAGCCCCTTCCGATTCGGAAATTGACGTGCCGTCCGGCAACCGGACCGGTCGCTGCCGCCGCCGCATCTTCACCGCCGCCGCAGCGCGCTCCGGCCTACACTGATCTCGTCACTGGAGACGATGATGAGTATCGAAAAAGTAGCGTCGAGCGAAGAATTGATCAGGGCTGAAGCCGAATATGCCGCCAACAACTACGAACCGATCCCGGTCGTGGTGGCGCGTGCACGCGACTGTCTGGTGTGGGACGCCGAGGGCCGCGAATACCTCGACATGATGAGTGCGTATTCCGCCGTCAGCCACGGCCATCTGCATCCGCGCATCGTCGCCGCGGCGACGCGCCAGCTCGGCCGCGTCGCGGTGACTTCGCGCGCCTACTATGGCGACACGCTGGGCCCGTTTCTCGAAAAGCTGTGCGGCCTGGCCGGTTTCGAGCGCGCGCTGCCGATGAACTCCGGCGCGGAAGGCGTCGAGACCGCGATCAAGGCCGCGCGCCGCTGGGGCCATTTCGTGAAGGGCATTCCGGACGGCCAGGCCGAAATCCTGGTCGCGCGCAACAACTTCCACGGCCGCACCACCACGGTGATCAGCGCGTCGAGCGAGCCGGCGTACCGCGCCGGCTACGGGCCGCTGACCCCGGGTTTCCGCTGGTTCGACTTCGGCGACATGGCCAGCGTGCGTGCGGCCGCCACGCCCGCGACCTGCGCCGTGCTGGTCGAGCCGATCCAGGGCGAAGCCGGCATCGTGCTGCCGCCGCCGGGCTTCTTCGCCGAGCTGCGCGAATGGTGCACGCGCGAGCGGGTGCTGCTGATCCTCGACGAGGTGCAGTCCGGCCTGGGCCGCACCGGGCGCTGGTTCGCGTTCGAGCACGAAGGCATCCGGCCGGACGGCCTCGTCCTCGGCAAGGCGCTCGGCGGCGGCCTGCTGCCGGTCAGCGCGTTCCTGGCGGACCGCGCGGTGATGGACGTGTTCACGCCCGGCAGCCACGGATCGACCTTCGGCGGCAACGAACTGGCGGCGGCGGTCGGGCTGGAGGCCCTCTGCGTGATCGAGGACGAGAACCTGGTCGCGCGCAGCGCGGCGCTAGGGGGTCATCTGCTCGCGCGGCTGAAGGCGGTGCAGCGCGCGGCCGCGCCGCTGATCCGCGACGTGCGCGGGCGCGGGCTGTGGGTCGGGGTCGAGATCGACCCGGCGATCGCGAGCGCGCGCACGGTGGTCGAGCGCATGGCGGCGCGCGGCGTGCTGTCCAAGGAGACGCACGAGACCGTGATCCGCTTCGCGCCGCCGCTCACCATCACGCGCGCGCAGATCGACCACGCCGTCGATGTTTTCGAGCAGATCGCGCTTGAACTGCGCCCGCACCCTGCTATAAAATCGCGAGCAAATGTGGCGTTGTCGAATGCTGCAACCGCGCATCCGCACGAGGTGCCCCGCGCCGTGACCGGCACCGGAACCCTCGCCGGGTCCGCCGCCGGGCCCCAGCTGCCGCCCTCGGCAGTCCGCCCGCCCCATTTCCTGATGAGCCCGCCCGACTATTTCGAGGTGAGCTACGTCATCAATCCCTGGATGGACCCGACGCGCTGGTCGTGCGACGCGCGGCGCCTGTCGCACGACGCGCACACCGGCTGGGTCGCGCTCAAATCCTGCTACGAGCGGCTCGGCGCCAAGGTGGTGGTCAAGCCCGCCGCGCACGGTCTGCCGGACCTGGTGTTCACCGCGAACTGCGCGTTCGTGCTCGACGGCAAGGTGCTGCTCGCGCGCTACCTGAATCACGAACGCCAGGGCGAGGAGCAGCACGGGCAGCGCATGTTCGAGCAGTTGCTCGCGCGCGGCGAGGTCGATTCGCTGCACCGCACCCCGCCCGGCGTGTTCTTCGAGGGCGCGGGCGATGCGATCTACGACGCGCGGCGCGGCATCGTCTGGACCGGCCACGGCCAGCGTTCCAGCCCGCAGGCACGCGACACCATCGAGCAGGTCTTCGGGATTCCGACGCTGTCGCTGGAGCTGCCGGACCCGCGCTTCTACCACCTCGACACCTGCCTGTGCCTGCTCTCCGGCGGCGAGGTGCTGTACTACCCGGCCGCGTTCACCGAAGCCGGGCGCGAGCAGATCCGCGCGGTCGCGGGCACGCAGGCGATCGAGGCGGACGAGCGCGACGCAATGCATCTCGGGGTCAATTCGGTCTGCATCGGGCGCGACCTGGTGCTGTGCCACTGCAGCAGGCTGCTCCGCCAGCAGCTGACCGCGCTTGGCTACCGCGTGCACGTGGTGCCGCTGGGTTCGTTCAACCGCTCCGGCGGCGCCGCGTACTGCCTGACGCTGCGGCTCGACAACCTGTACCGCGGCCGCAGCGCGCCGGCGCATCGCCACTGGGCCGAGGCGGCATAGGCCATCAACTCGGGTCGTACACTCAAGCGCCATGCAGCTCAGCCCCGCCCAGCTCACCCATCATCTGGCGCGCGGCCTCGAGCCGCTGTACACGCTGCACGGCGACGAGCCGCTGCTGATCCAGGAGGCGGCCGACGCGATCCGCGCCGCGGCGCGGGCGCAGGGGTTCACCGAGCGCAGCGTGCACACCGCTTTGGGCGCGGGCTTCGACTGGAGCGAGGTGCTGGCGGCCGGCGGCTCGATGAGCCTGTTCGCCGCGAAGCAGATCGTCGAGGTCCGCATTCCGTCTGGCAAGCCCGGCAAGGAGGGCGGCGCCGCGCTGCAGCAGCTGGCACAGCAGGCCCGGGGCAGCGACGGGGTGCTGACGCTGGTGCTGCTGCCGCGGCTCGACAAGGCGACCCGCACCGGCGCCTGGTTCTCGGCGCTGGCGAGCGCGGGCGCCACGCTGCAGGTCGATGCGATCGCGCGCGGCGCGCTGCCGCCGTGGATCGCCGAGCGGCTGCGCGCACAGGGCCAGCGCGTCGAAGCCGGCGAGGCCGGGCAGCGCACGCTGCAGTTCTTCGCGGACCAGGTCGAGGGCAATCTGCTCGCCGCGCACCAGGAGATCGCCAAGCTCGCGCTGCTGTACCCGCAGGGCGAGCTGTCGTTCGAGCAGGTCGAGCGCGCGGTGCTGAACGTCGCGCGCTACGACGTGTTCCGGCTGTCCGAGGCGGTGCTCGGCGGCCAGGCCGCGCGCACGCTGCGCATGATGGGCGGGCTGCAGGCCGAGGGCGTCGCCGAAGCCTTGGTGCACTACACGCTGGCCGAGGACATCCGCGCGCTCTGGCACGTGAAGGGCGCGGTCGGCCTGGGCCGGCCGCTGCCGGTCGCGCTGCGCGAGCAGCGCATCTGGGGCCTGAAGGAGCGGCTGTTCGAGCGGGTGCTGCCGCGCCTGTCGGATACGACGCTGGCGAATCTGGTGCATGCGGCGCACCAGGTCGACGGCATCGTCAAGGGCCTGAAGCAGCCCGACTGGCCGCAGGACGCCTGGGCGTCGCTGCAGCGACTCGCGTTGGCGCTGTGCCGCGAATGCGCGGCGATGCCCGCGGCAACCCCGCCGCGCGCCCGCGCGGCTTGAGCACCACCGCGCGCCGTCCCAGTGCGTTCGGATTCCACCAGCAGGCCGACGTCCTGTCGTGACAAAATGGCACTATGAATGCGCCCGATGTCGCCATCGCGATCCAGGCCCTGGGTGAACAGGCAAGAAGTGCTGCAGCCGAGATGGTGCGTGCCGATGCAGCTACGAAAAACGTAGCATTGCGCGGGCTGGCCACGCTGCTGCGCGAGAGCGTGGCGGCGCTGCAGGCGGCCAATGCGCAGGATCTCGCGCGAGCCGGCGATCTGCCTGCGCCGATGCGCGACCGCCTGAAGCTCGCGCCCGCGGCGATCGAGACCTGCGCCCAGGGCTGCGAGCAACTGGCCGCGATGCCGGATCCGATCGGCGAGGTCACCGGGCTGCGCCAGCAGCCCAGCGGCATCCGCGTCGGCCAGATGCGCGTGCCGATCGGCGTGTTCGGCATGATCTACGAGAGCCGGCCGAACGTGACGATCGAGGCCGCCAGCCTGTCGATCAAGAGCGGCAATGCCTGCATCCTGCGCGGCGGCTCCGAGGCGATCGAATCGAACCGCGCGCTGGCCGCGCTGGTGCAGCAGGCACTCGTCGCGGCCGGCCTGCCGCAGGACGCGGTGCAACTGGTGCAGACCACCGACCGCGCCGCCGTCGGCGAGCTGATCGCGATGCCGCAATACGTGGACCTGATCATCCCGCGCGGCGGCCGGGGCCTGATCGAGCGCATCAGCCGCGAGGCCAAGGTGCCGGTGATCAAGCACCTCGACGGCAACTGCCATGTCTATGTCGACGATCCCTGCGACATCGAGATGGCGGTGCGGGTCGCCGACAACGCGAAGACCAGCAAGTACAGCCCGTGCAACGCGGCCGAGGGCCTGCTGGTGGCGCGCGGCGCCGCGCGCGAGTTCCTGCCGCGCATCGGTGCGATCTATGCGGCCAAGGGCGTGGAAATGCGCTGCGACGCCGAAGCGGGTGCCATCCTGGCGCAGGCCGCCCTGCCCGATGCGCGGCTCGCGGCCGCGACCGAGCAGGACTGGTACGAGGAGTACCTGGCGCCCATCGTCAGCGTGAAGGTGGTCGCCGGCGTCGACGAGGCGATCGCGCACGTCAACCGGTATTCGAGCCACCACACCGACGCGATCGTCACCCGCGACCACATCCATGCGCAGCGCTTCCTGCGCGAGGTCGATTCGGCCAGCGTGCTGGTCAACGCGAGCACGCGCTTTGCCGACGGCTTCGAATACGGGCTCGGCGCCGAGATCGGCATCAGCACCGACAAGTTCCACGCCCGCGGGCCGGTCGGCATCGAGGGCCTGACCTCGCTGAAGTACATCGTGCTGGGGCAGGGCGAAGTGCGCCGCTGACGCGCCGCGGGCCCGGACGCGAACCCGTCTGCGCAGTTGGGCCGGAATCATTGCGAAACAACAACAGGAGACCTCAATGACCACCGCCACCATGACCGCCGCGACGCTGCGTCCCAAGGCCACGCCGAAGGTGATCGCCGCGATCACGATCGGCAACGGGCTGGAATTCTTCGACTTCACCGTGTTCGGTTTTTTCGCGGTCGTGATCGGCCAGTTGTTCTTTCCGGTCAAGGACAAGGCGTACGAGCTGATGCTCGCGCTCGGCACCTTCGGCATCGCATTCGTCGCGCGGCCGATCGGCGGCCTGGTGCTCGGCCTGTTCGCCGACAGGGCCGGGCGCAAGCCGGCGATGACGCTGACGCTGATCCTGATGGCGCTCGGCGCGCTCGGCGTCGCGGTCGCGCCGACCTATGCGCAGATCGGCATCTGGGCGCCGATCTGGCTGACGTTCGCGCGTCTGGTGCAGGGCTTCGCGCTCGGCGGCGAGGTCGGCGCGTCGACCTCGCTGCTGCTCGAATACGCCGATGACCACAACCGCGGTTATTTCGGCAGCTACCAGTTCGTCAGCCAGGGCCTGAGTTCGCTGCTCGGCGCGGGCGTCGCCGCGCTGCTGACCGGCACGCTGTCGCACGGCCAGCTTTACAGCTGGGGCTGGCGCATTCCGTTCTTCATCGGCGTGCTGATGGTGCCGATCGGGGTCTACATCCGGCGCCACCTGGACGAGACGCTGGGCCACCAGGCGAACGCCGACGAGAGCGCGAAGGCCAAATTGAAGGAAGCGTTCCGCACCGATTCGAAGCTGATCTGGTCCGGCGTGCTGCTGATCTGGGGCGGCACGGTCGCGACCTACCTGATCGTCTTCTACTTCCCGACCTACGCGAAGCAGTTCCTCGGCTTGCCGCTGTCGGTGACGCTGTGGGCCGGCGTCACGGCGTCGGCGATCCTGATCCCGGTCTCGATCATCGCGGGCAGGATGGCGGACCGCTGGGGCCGCATCCCGGTCACCTGGTGGTCGCGCCTGGCGCTGGTGCTGCTGGTGGTGCCCGGCTTCATGCTGCTGGAGTCCTACCGATCTGCCGGCGTACTGCTCGGCGTGGTCGCGGTGCTGTCGGTGCTGCTCGCGCTGCAGGCCTCGCCCGGCATCACTTTCATCACCGAGCTCTATCCGCGGCCGGTCCGCGCCACCTCGCTGTCGGTCGTCTACAGTCTGGGCGTCGCGATCTTCGGCGGCACCGCCCAGGTGATCGCGACCTGGCTGATCAAGCTCACCGGCAGCGACCTCGCGCCGGCCTGGTACATGATCGTCGCGACACTGCTATCGTCGCTGCCGCTCCTCTGGCTCAAAGAAACCGCCGGTAAACCGATCTGAGCCGGCGCAGGCGCGGGGCGTGACGCCGTTCTTGCAATCCGACCGCGCGTCCCAAGCTGACCCACGGACAGGGCCTAGAATCCCCGTTCGCCTCATCGCGGGGCGCCAATCACAACTGGCCGCATGGTTCCGCACCTCATCACCGCGCTCAGCGGTCCGATC
>JAFECV010000126.1 GCA_018241985.1 Pseudomonadota bacterium
CCGCGTCGGATGGAGCAGCCCTCGGGCCGCTGATGATCAATGAGCTCTCGCTGCTGCTCACGAGACGCAGGTGCGGCGTTTTTTTCAGCAGGTCCAGTTCCATGGTGAGCTGGCCGACCTTGCGCTCCAGGGCAGCGATCTTGGCTTCGTACTCGACGATGGCCGCTGCCTGGGCTTCTTCGCTGATCAACTCGCCGCGGTCGTACAGGCTCAACCACGTCTGGATGACATTGGCCGAGAGGTTGTACTTCTCTTGCGCCCCGAGTCGGCCCAGACCGCCATTGCGGATCTCCTGGCAGACCTGGATCTTGAATTGCGACGAATGTCGCCGGTAGCTTCCCCGTGATGACATGGACCTTCTCCTGGTGAAGGCCCTGCCAGCGTATCAGTCTCGCCTCGCCCCATGGTCCAGCCGGAGGGGTTCACTCCACAAAAGGGTCAGATTTGCTCGGAAATCAACACAGTGCACGCGGCAGCCAATACCAACCAAAGGGGTATGAAGCTTTCGTCTCGAAGGTATTGGACTGGCGTGCAGGGGCTTCCTAGACTCGCGCATGCACCGCACAGTACGCGGGGCCAATCAACGGAGATATCAGTGCAGCAGATTCGGCATTTCATCAATGGCAGTTACACGCCCTCGGCGAGCGCCAAGACGTTCGAGAAGCGCTCGCCGCTGAACAATCAGTTGCTGGCGCAGGTAGATGAGGGCGGCCAGGCCGAAGTCGACGCCGCCGTGGCGGCGGCTCGGACCGCGCTGGATGGCGACTGGGGGCGCCTGAGTACCGAGAAGCGCGTCTCGATGCTGCACGCCGTGGCGGACGAGATCACGCGCCGCTTCGACGATTTCGTCGCGGCCGAGGAGGCTGACACCGGCCAGCCGCACCATGTGATTGCCCATGCCTTCGTGCCGCGCGGCGCTGCCAACTTCAAAATTTTCGCCGACGTCGTCAAGAATGTGCCGACCGAGACCTTCCAGATGGACACGCCGGATGGTCGCGGCGCCTTGAACTATTCGGTCCGCAAGCCCAAGGGCGTGATCGGCGTGATCAGTCCGTGGAATGCCCCGTTCCTGCTGATGACCTGGAAGGTCGGCCCCGCGTTGGCCTGCGGCAACACCGTGGTCGTCAAGCCCTCCGAGGAAACTCCGGCTACCGCCGCCCTGCTGGGTGAAGTGATGAACGCCGTGGGCGTGCCGCCCGGTGTCTACAACGTGGTGCAAGGATTCGGCCCCGATTCGGCGGGCGAATTTCTTACACGCCATGACGGCGTCGATGCCATCACCTTCACGGGCGAGACGCGCACCGGCACGGCCATCATGAAGGCATCTGCCGAAGGTATTCGCGACGTATCGTTCGAGTTGGGGGGCAAGAATGCCGGAATCGTGTTTGCCGATTCCGGCTTCGATGAGGCCGTCGAAGGCATCTTCCGCTCTGCCTTCATGAACACCGGCCAGGTTTGCCTGGGCACCGAACGGGTGTATGTCGAGCGGCCGATCTTCGACCGCTTCGTGGCCGCGTTGAAAGCGCGTTGCGAGGCCGTGAAGTACGGCCGCCCCAGCGACGCCGGCTCGAACTACGGTCCGCTGATCAGCCAGGAGCACAAACAGAAGGTGCTGTCCTACTACGCCAAGGCGGTTGCCGAGGGCGCCACGGTGGTTACCGGCGGCGGTATGCCGAAGATGCCAGGTGATTTGGCCGAGGGTGCATGGGTGCAACCGACGATCTGGACCGGTTTGCCCGAGACTGCTGCGGTCGTGCGCGAGGAAATTTTCGGCCCGTGTTGCCACATTCGCCCTTTCGACAGTGAAGAGGAGGTCGTCGCGTTGGCCAACGGCAATCGCTATGGTCTGTCCACAACGATCTGGACCACCAACTTGGGCCGCGCCCACCGAGTGGCCGCGTCGGTCGATGTCGGCATCACCTGGGTCAACAGCTGGTTTCTGCGCGACCTGCGCACGCCCTTCGGTGGTTCCAAGCAATCGGGCATAGGGCGCGAAGGCGGGGTGCATTCGCTCGAGTTCTACACCGAGCTGCGCAATGTCTGCATCAAGCTTTGAGGTGGTGTGATCATGGATGCAAAAACCATCGAACGCTACGGCGACGAGTTATACGACGCCTGGCGCGAGCGGCGCGTGCTGAGCCCATTGCTCGAACGCGAACCTGGCATCGTCGTGCAGGACGCCTATGCCATTCAATTGCGGATGGTCAGCCGGCGCGTGCAGGCCGGCGAAACCATTGTCGGCAAGAAGATCGGCGTGACCAGCAAGCCGATCCAGGACTTCCTCGGCGTCTATGAGCCCGACTTCGGTCAACTGACCTCGGGCATGGTCTGCAGCGAGTCCGACGGCGTCGACTTGAACCGCTTGATCCAGCCCAAGGCCGAAGCAGAGCTGGCCTTCGTGCTGGAACACGACCTGGTAGGCCCCGGCATCACCGCTACCGATGTGATCCGTGCCACAGCCTATGTGGCGCCCTGCTTCGAGATCGTCGACTCGCGCATCAAGGACTGGACGATCAAGATCCAGGACACCGTGGCCGACAACGCCTCTTGTGGCGTCTTCATGCTCGGCAACGGCAAGGGCGACCCGCGCAAGCTCGACATCACGATGGCGGGCATGGTGCTGCACAAGAACGGCGAGCTGTTCTCGACCGGCGTCGGTGCCGCGGTGCAGGGCTCGCCGGTCAATGCAGTGGTCTGGCTGGCCAATACGCTGGGCCGCCTCGGGCTGCCCTTCCGCGCCGGTGAAGTCATCCTCTCGGGCTCGCAGTCGTCCCTGGTGCCGGTGACCGATGGCGACGAGTTGATCTGCACCGTCGGCGGCCTGGGAAAGTGCCGCGCCCGCTTTCACGGAAGGAGCGCCCTGTGAGCCTGACCCTGAGTCGCGATGACATCAAGCTGTTGACCGACCGCATCGAAGCGGCACAACTGAACGCGAAGGCCATCCCGAAACTGACCGATGACTACCCGGCGATGACCCTCGCCGACGGGTACGCCGTTCAGTTGGAATTGCGCCGCCGGTGGGTGGAGCAGGGCCGGCGCCAAGCGGGCTGGAAAGTGGGCCTGACTTCCAAGGCCAAGATGATCCAGATGGGCGTCAACGTCCCTTCGATCGGTTTCCTGTTGGCTGACATGGCCCGCCCTGAAAACTCGGCCGTGCGCACCGACGACCTGGTGCACCCTCGCGTCGAGTGCGAGGTGGCCTTCGTCACCAAGGCGCGCCTGGCCGGTCCGCATTGCACCCGCGAAGACGTGCTGGCAGCCACCGACTTCATCCTGCCGGCGATCGAGATCATCGACTCCCGATTCGCCGGCTTCAAGTTCGACCTGCAAAGCGTCGTGGCCGACAACGGGTCGTCGGCGCGCTACGTGGCCGGTGGCCGCGCCCGCTATGCGCACGAACTCGACCTCGGCACGCTGGGCGTCGTGATGGAAAAGAACGGTGAGACGGTGGCGATGGCCGCTTCGGCAGCGGTCATGGGCCATCCGGCCGATGCAATCGCCCTGCTCGTCAAGGTGCTGGACGAACTGGGCGAAGACCTGCCGGCCGGCAGTTTCGTGATGAGCGGCGGCATCACCGAAGCCATCGCCGTGAAACCGGGTGACCACGTCATTGCCCGGTACCAGGAACTGGGCAGCGTTTCGGTCCGGTTCGTTTGACAACTTCATAACCGGTATCAATCAAATATGAACGCTCGCGACGCGAGCGCGGCAGAGCCTGTTGCGTCCACGCAGCTGCTCGACATGCCGCCACGACAGCAAAGCCTGCTTTATCACGACCTGGGAACGCCGCAAGACGTGCTCGACATGCGTACGCGCGTGCGTCAAGTCGCGGACCGCCACGTGGCGCCGGCGGCGTGGGAAATCGGTCACCGGGAAGAGGCTCGAGAGCGCTTCCCGCGCGCGCTCTTCGACGAGTTGGCGCACGCTGGCCTGTTTCGCGTCCCCTTCGCGGCCGACATCGGGGGCCTCGGCCTCGCGCACCCGGCCACGGCCACCGCCGTGATGATCGAAGAGCTGGCGTACCACTCGAACAGCGTGGCCGCCATCGTCGACGTGCATTGCATCCTGGCGGGCCATGCGCTGAAGCATGCGTCGCCGGCCCTGCAACAGCGCTACCTGGCGCCTTTGCTGGCGGGGCAGAAGATCGGCAGCTTCGCCACGACAGAGCCCGACGCGAGCACCGACCTGTCGATCAAGGCGATGCAAACCATCGCCACCTTCCATGACGATCACTTCATCGTCAACGGCCGCAAGCGCTTCATCACCAATTCTCCGGTCGCCGATTTCGTCGTGCTTCTCTGCGTGGACGACGGGCGCATGACCGAACTGGTGGTTGACCTCGACTCGCCTGGCGTGCGCGTCGGCGCGCCGGACAAGAAAATGGGCAATCACGGCCAGCTCACCGCCGACATCTACTTCGACCAGGTCAAGGTTGCCGCGGATCGGGTTGTCGGTGAACGCGGCCAGGGCCTGCGCATTGCACTGCAGACGCTCACCTATGGCCGCATCGGCATCGCCGCCAGTGGCGTCGGCATGGCCCAGTCGGTGTTCGATCACTCGGTGCAGCGGCTGAAGACTCGGCAGGCCTTCGGCAAGCCCGTCGCGGCCAACCAGCACTGGCAGTTCCGCATGGCCGAACGGGCCACCGAGATCGAAAACGCCCGCAATCTGTACGTGAAGGCGGCCCTGCGCATGGATGCCGGCATCGCCTTTCCGGAACCCGAGGCCGCGATGGCCAAGTGGTACGGCACCAACCTGGCGGCCGACATCGCGCGCGATGGGGTGCAAGTGTTCGGCGGCTACGGCTTCACGCGCGAGCTCGGCGCCGACGCCTCGCACTATCACGTCGAGGAAGTCTATCGCGACTGCAAGATCGCCGAGATTTACGAAGGTACCAATGAAATCCAGAAGCTGGTGATTGCGCGATCGATCTTCGGCAAGAACATCACGGGGTGAAGACATGCCAATCATTGAGATGCATTTGATGACGGGTCGCACCGTCGAACAAAAGCGGCGCGTGGTCGCGGCTGTCTGCGAGGCCGCCGCACGCGCTCTAGATGTGAGCCCGTCCACCGTACGCATCCTGATCTCTGAACACGGGCCCGAGGAGTTTTCGGTGGCTGGTGTCACCGCCGGCGAGCGCAGCGAGTCCAAGACTATCAAATAAGCAAAATGGAGTTTTGAAATGAAAAAAATCAAATGCGCCTTGATCGGCTCGGGCAATATCGGCACGGACCTGATCTACAAGATCAAGCGCAGCCAGGTGCTCGAACCCGTGTGGATGGTGGGCATCGATGCCAAGTCCGAGGGCTTGGCGCGCGCCCGCGAAATGGGGCTCAAGACTACCGCCGAGGGCATTGACAGTCTGCTACCGCACGTCCTCGACGACAAGGTGCAGATCGCCTTCGATGCCACGTCGGCGTATGTGCACGCCGAGAACTCGCGCAAGCTCAACGAACTGGGTGTGATGATGATCGACCTCACTCCGGCCGCGATCGGGCCGCTGTGCGTGCCGCCGGTCAATCTGCGTGAACACGCGGACAAGGCGGAGATGAACGTCAACATGATCTCCTGCGCCGGGCAGGCAACGATCCCGATCGTCAACGCGGTGTCGCGTGTTCAATCGGTGGAGTACGCTGAGATCGTGGCCAGCCTGTCGTCACGGTCGGTCGGCCCCGGAACGCGTGCCAACCTCGATGAATTCACCTACACCACCTCGGACGCGATCGTTCGCGTGGGCGGTGCCAAGCGTGGCAAGGCACTGGCGGTCATCAATCCGGCCGAGCCGCCGGTGATCATGCGCAACACCATTAACTGCCTGACCGATGCCGAGCCCGACCAGGCCCGCATCATCGACTCGGTGCTCACGATGATCGGTGAGGTGCAGAAGTACGTCCCGGGCTATCGCTTGGTGAACGGTCCGGTGTTCGACGGCAAGCGCGTCTCGGTCTTCATGGAAGTGGCCGGACTCGGCGACTACCTGCCCAAATACGCCGGCAATCTGGACATCATGACCGCGGCGGCTTGCCGCACCGCCGAGATGTTTGCCGAAGAAATCATTGCTGGAAAGATCCGGCTCAAAGCCTCGGAGGCCGCGTGATGAGCACGACAACGGACAAGGAAGCTAGCTTGAAGGGCCGCAAGGTCCTGCTGCATGACATGTGCCTGCGCGACGGGATGCATGCCAAGCGCGAGCAGATCTCGATCGAGCAGATGGTGAAGGTCGCCACCGCACTGGATGACGCGGGCGTGCCCTTGATCCAAGTCACGCACGGCGCAGGCCTGGGCGGCAATTCGCTGCAACACGGCTTCGCGCTGGCGAGCAACGAAGCCTACTTGCAGGCCGTGGTGCCGAAGATGAAGCAGGCCAAGGTCTCGGTGCTGCTGATTCCAGGGCTGGGGACAATGCGCGAGCTGCAGGCGGCCTATGACAGCGGCGCGCGCAGCGTAACCGTAGCGACTCACTGTACCGAGGCCGATACGTCCCCGCAGCACATCGCGTACGCGCGCAAGCTGGGCATGGACACCGTCGGCTTCTTGATGATGGCCCACCTGAACGACCCCGCCAGTCTCGCCCAGCAGGGCAAGTTGATGGAGTCGTATGGCGCACCGACGATCTATATCACCGATTCCGCCGGCTACATGCTGCCAGCCGATGTGACGGCGCGAGTCTCGGCACTGCGCGACGTGCTGAAGCC
>JAFECV010000127.1 GCA_018241985.1 Pseudomonadota bacterium
CGGCCGGGCCAAGCCCGATCCGCGGCGGTCGCTGGCACGGCCTGCTCCGCGGCCATTTGTCTCATTGAGTTTCGTCTGCGGTGGGCGGTGCGACGCACCGTGGAGAACTGACATGGCGGGTGCCGGCGTACCGACCGTGATAGCGCTGACGCCGCGCATCGACGACCTGCAGGACTGGTTCCAGGCGCTGACGCGGCCGACCGCGCTGCTCGAACTGCTCGTGCTCGCGGTCTGCTTCATCGTGGCCTGGGCGCTGGCCTGGCTCGGGCGCCGCGTTGCGCATCCGGACGCGCATTCGATCTGGTACGGCCGCAAGCTGTTCGACGGGGTGATGTTCCCGCTGCTGCTGCTGTGCGCGGGCGTGGTTGCGCGCGAGCTGCTCGAGAACCGGATCCCGTTCGCGGTGTTCCGCATCGCGCTGCCGGTGCTGGTGTCGCTCGCGGCGATCCGGCTCGGCGTCAAGGTGCTGCAGGCGGCGTTCCGCCACGCGCCGCTGGTGCGGGCGCTCGAGCGCACCGTGTCCTGGCTCGCGTGGATCGCGGTCGTGCTGTGGATCACGGGCTTCCTGCCGTTGCTGCTCGATCAGCTCGACAGGATCACCTGGAAGCTCGGCGGCAGCCGCATCTCGGTCACCGACTTGATCACCGGCGCGCTCATGACCGGCGTGGTGCTGCTGATCGCGCTGTGGATCTCGTCGGCGATCGAGACGCGGCTGCTGCGCAACGCGAGCGGCAACGAACTGTCGGTGCGCAAGGCGATCAGCAATGCGATCCGCGCGGTGCTGGTGTTCGTCGGCCTGCTGCTCGCGCTGTCGGCGGCGGGCATCGACCTGACCGCGCTCTCGGTGCTGGGCGGCGCGATCGGCGTCGGCATCGGCATCGGCCTGCAGCAGCTGGCGGCCAACTACGTCAGCGGCTTCGTCATCCTGGCCGAGCGCCAGCTGCGCATCGGCGACAACGTGCGCGTCGACGGCTTCGAGGGCCGCATCACCGACGTGACCGCGCGCTACACGCAGATCCGGTCCACGGCGGGGCGCGAGTCCATCGTGCCGAACGCGATGATGACCACGCAGCGCGTGGAAAACCTGTCGCTGTCGGACCGCAACGTCTGGCTCTCGACGGTCCTGACGGTCGGCCAGGACAGCGATGTCGATCTGGTGATCCGGCTGCTGGTCGACGCGGCGCTGCAGAGCCCGCGCGTGCTGCGCCAGCCCGGGCCGATGGCGGCGCTGTCGGCGTTTCCCGCCGACGGGCTGGAATTCACGGTCGGCTACTGGATTGCCGACCCCGAGAACGGGCAGCTCGGGCTGCGTTCCGAGATCAACCTGGCGATCCTGCGTGCGCTGCGCGCGCACGGCATCGAACTGCCGTATCCGCAGCGCGTGCTGCGCCGCTATCGCTCCGATTCCGCGTGACGGCGGCGCGAAACCGATGCGGCCGCGCAGATTTCGGTTATCATAAAAAAAGAACGGTCGTGCTATTTCCCTGGGCGACGCCGAATCGCCCGGGGCGGGCCCTAGAATCAATGCGGTGGCGCTGGTGCTGGTGCCTGTCTGGTCAAATTCTTTAGCGGAGTCGTGAAGATGAAAATCCTGGTCGCAGTCAAGCGCGTGGTCGACTACAACGTGAAGGTGCGGGTCAAGAGCGACGGCACCGGCGTGGACATCGCCAACGTGAAGATGAGCATGAACCCGTTCGACGAGATCGCCGTCGAAGAGGCGGTGCGCCTGAAGGAGAAGGGCGCCGCCACCGAGATCATCGCCGTCTCCTGCGGCGTCGCCCAATGCCAGGAAACACTGCGCACCGCGATGGCGATCGGCGCCGACCGCGGCATCCTGGTGCAAAGCGACGCCGAACTGCAGCCGCTCGCGGTGGCCAAGCTGCTGAAGGCGCTGGTCGACAAGGAGCAGCCCGGCCTCGTGATCCTGGGCAAGCAGGCGATCGACGACGACTGCAACCAGACCGGCCAGATGCTGGCCGCGCTGGCGGATCTGCCGCAGGCCACGTTCGCGAGCAAGGTCGAGATCGAGGGCGAGGCCAAGGCCAAGGTCACCCGCGAGATCGACGGCGGACTCGAGACCGAGCAGATCAGCCTGCCGGCGGTCGTCACCACCGACCTGCGCCTGAACGAGCCGCGCTACGTGACGCTGCCCAACATCATGAAGGCGAAGAAGAAGCCGCTCGAGACCCTGAAGCCCGAGGACCTGGGGGTCGATGTCGCGCCGCGCCTGAAGACCCTGAAGGTGGCCGAACCGCCCAAGCGCGGCGCCGGCATCAAGGTGCCCGACGTCGCCACGCTGGTCGACAAGCTCAAGAACGAAGCGAAGGTCATCTGACCCTTTGCGCTGACCGGACCCCAGGAGAACATTCACCATGACCGCACTCGTCATCGCCGAACACGACAACGCCCAGCTCAAGAGCGCCACCCTGAACACCGTCACCGCTGCCGCCGCCTGCGGCGGCGAAGTCCATGTGCTGGTGGCCGGCCACAACGCGGCCGCCGTCGCGCAGGCCGCCGCCAAAGTCGCCGGCGTCACCAAGGTGCTGCACGCCGACGGCGAGCCGCTCGCGCACGCGCTGGCCGAGAACGTCGCCGCCCAGGTGCTGGCGCTGGCCAAGAACTACAGCCACATCCTGTTTCCCGCGACCGCCAGCGGCAAGAACGTCGCGCCGCGGGTTGCGGCCAAGCTCGATGTCGCGCAGATCAGCGACATCAGCAAGGTCGATAGCCCCGACACCTTCGAGCGCCCGATCTACGCCGGCAACGCGATCGCCACCGTGCAAAGCGCCGATGCGACCAAGGTGATCACGGTGCGCGGCACCGGGTTCGACGCGGCACCGGCCGAGGGCGGCAGCGCCCAGGTCGAGACCATCGCGCCCATCGCCGACAGCGGCAAATCGAGCTTTGCCGGCGCCGAGATCGCGAAGAACGACCGCCCGGAGCTGACCGCGGCCAAGATCATCGTCTCGGGCGGCCGCGCTTTAGGCAGCGCCGAGAAATTCAACGAGGTGATGACGCCGCTGGCGGACAAGCTCGGTGCAGCCATCGGTGCCAGCCGCGCCGCGGTCGACGCCGGCTACGCCGCGAACGACCTGCAGGTCGGGCAGACCGGCAAGATCGTCGCGCCCGAGCTGTACATCGCCTGCGGCATCTCCGGGGCGATCCAGCACCTGGCCGGCATGAAGGACTCCAAGGTGATCGTCGCGATCAACAAGGACGAAGAGGCGCCGATCTTCTCGGTGGCCGACTACGGCCTGGTGGCGGACCTGTTCACCGCGGTGCCCGAGCTGGTGAAGGCGCTGTAAGCGCGCACCGAGCATTTCTGCGCAGCAGAAAAGCGTACCGGCGGTTCTCGCCGGTACGCCCTGACGTCGACCCACGATTTCAAATTCAAGGAGACAGGACATGAGCTACGTCGCCCCCGTGCGGGACATGCTGTTCGACATGGAGCATCTGGCGCGAATCGAAGAGGTCGCGCAACTGCCCGGCTTCGAAGATGCGGGGTTGGAGACGGCCGCCGCGGTGCTGGCCGAATGCGCGAAGCTCAACGAGGGCGTGCTCGCGCCGCTGAACTTTGAAGGCGACAAGAACCCGTCGAGTTGGAAGGACGGCGTCGTGACCACGACCCCCGGCTTTCGCGACGCGTTCCGGCAGTACACCGAAGGCGGCTGGCAGGGCCTGCAGCATCCGGTCGACTTCGGCGGCCAGGGGCTGCCGAAGACCATCGGCGCGCCCTGCATCGAAATCCTCAACAGCGCGAACATGAGCTTTGCACTGTGCCCGCTGCTGACCGACGGCGCGATCGAGGCGCTGCTGACCGCCGGCTCCGATGCGCTCAAGGGCAAGTACCTCGAGAAACTCGTCAGCGGGCAGTGGACCGGCACGATGAACCTGACCGAGCCGCAGGCGGGCAGTGACCTTGCGGCAGTGCGCAGCCGCGCCGAGCCGCGGCCGGACGGCAGCTACCGGGTGTTCGGCACCAAGATCTTCATCACCTACGGCGAGCATGACATGGCCGAGAACATCGTGCACCTGGTGCTGGCGCGCGTCGCTGGTGCGCCGGAAGGGGTGAAGGGGATCAGCCTGTTCGTCGTGCCGAAGTTCCTGGTGAACGACGACGGCAGCATCGGCGCGCGCAACGACGTGCAGTGCGTCAGCATCGAGCACAAGCTCGGCATCAAGGCCAGCCCGACCGCGGTGCTGCAGTACGGCGACGGCATCAAAGGCAGCGTCGCCGACAAGGGCGGCCCGGGCGCCGTCGGCTTCCTGGTCGGCGAAGAGAACCGCGGCCTCGAGTACATGTTCATCATGATGAACGCCGCGCGCTACGCGGTCGGCGTGCAGGGCATCGCGATCGCCGAGCGCGCCTACCAGAAGGCCGCGGCGTTCGCGCGCGAGCGGGTGCAGTCGCGCCCGGTCGACGGCTCGACCAAGGGCGCGGCGCCCATCATCCACCACCCGGACGTGCGGCGCATGCTGATGACGATGCGCGCGTACACCGAAGGCTGCCGCGCGCTCGCGATCGCGTCGGCCGCCGCCTACGACGCCTCGCATCACCATCCCGACGCCAAGGCACGCCAGGACAACGCCGCCTTCTACGAATTCATGGTGCCGCTGGTCAAGGGCTACAGCACCGAGATGAGCCTGGAGGTGGCGAGCCTGGGCGTGCAGGTGCACGGCGGCATGGGCTTCATCGAGGAGACCGGCGCCGCGCAGTACCTGCGCGACGCGAAGATCCTGACGATCTACGAAGGCACGACCGCGATCCAGTCGAACGACCTGGTCGGGCGCAAGACCGCGCGCGACGGCGGAGCGGCGGCGCGCGCCGTCGCCGCCCAGGTCGAGGCGACCGAGGCCGAACTGCGCCGGCGGACCAGCGACGCGGGCCGTGCGGTGGCCGCTCGCCTCGCCGCCGCGCGCGAGGCCTTCCTGCGCGCGGTCGACTTCATCGCCGGCCATGCGAAGACCGATCCGAACGCGGCCTATGCCGGCAGCGTTCCGTACCTGCTGCTCGCCGGCAACCTGATGGCCGGCTGGCAGATGGCGCGTTCGCTGATCGCGGCCGAGGACCAGCTCGCCGCCGGTGTCGATGCCGCGTTCATGCAGGCCAAGATCACGACCGCGCGTTTCTACGCCGATCACATCCTGGTGAAGGCGCCGGGCCTCGCGCTGAGCATCGTCGAAGGCGCGGCCAGCGTGACCGCACTTCCGCTCGACGCATTCTGATTTGCTATGAATTGAATAGCATATAGTGAAGGAACCGCCTTCGCTTCGGCGCTATTTCTTTTAAAAACCGGTGAAGGTCGCCGACCTTCACCGCTACCACGACCATGTCCAGACTGCCCGCACCGCTCGACCGGATCTCGTTTCCCGTGATCGGCTCGCCGCTGTTCATCATCAGCAACCCGAAGCTGGTGATCGCGCAGTGCACCAGCGGCGTGCTCGGCGCGATGCCGTCGCTGAACGCGCGCCCGGTGTCGCAGCTCGATGAATGGCTGGCTGAAGTTACAGAGGCGCTCGCCGCCTGGGACCGCGCGCATCCCGAGGCACCCGCCGCGCCGTTCGCGGTGAACCAGATCGTGCACAAGAGCAACGACCGGCTCGAGCAGGACATGGCGCTGTGCGTCAAGTACAAGGTGCCGGTCTACATCACGTCGCTCGGTGCGCGCGAGGACATCAACGCCGCGGCGCATGCTTACGGCGGCGTGGTGCTGCACGACGTGATCAACGACCGCTTCGCGCGCAAGGCGATCGAGAAGGGCGCGGACGGACTGATCGCGGTGGCAGCCGGGGCGGGAGGCCATGCCGGGGTGAAGAGCCCGTTCGCGTTGATCCAGGAGATCCGCGCGTGGTTCGACGGGCCGTTGGCCTTGAGTGGATCGATCTCGACCGGCGCCGCGGTGCTGGCCGCGCAGGCGATGGGCGCGGACTTCGCGTACATCGGCACCGCGTTCATCGCGACCGAGGAGGCGAGGGCGGTCGAAGCGTACAAGCAGGCGATCGTCGCCGGGACGTCGGACGACATCGTCTACAGCAACCTGTTCACCGGCGTGCACGGCAACTACCTCGCGCCGAGCATCCGCGCGGCCGGGCTCGACCCGGAACAGTTGCCGGTCAGCGACCCGAGCAAGATGAACTTCGGCGGCGACAAGACCAAGGCCTGGAAGGACATCTGGGGCAGCGGCCAGGGCATAGGCGCGGTCAGCCGGGTGCAGCACGCGGCCGACTACATCGCGCAGCTCAAACTCGAGTATGCGCAGGCGCGGGCGCGGCTCGCGCTTTGACCCTGAGCGCGCTGCGACCGTAGCGCCGGGATCAGCCGCCAAACATCGCGAGGTTCAGCACCGCCGGCTCGCCGAGCCAGGACGCGTGCAGCGTGTGATCCGCCAGGTCGTTGCCGGTCAGCCCATGCACCAGCACCGTGAGGCCATGCCGGTTCCGCTCCAGCCACGGAATCACCGCATCGAACTGCGAGCGGTCGAACGCGAGCTGGCAGCTCCACTGCGGATGCGGGCCGACCAGTTTCTCGTGCACGCGGCCAACCCGCAGGCCGAACAGCGTGCCGGCCTGCTGGCAT
>JAFECV010000128.1 GCA_018241985.1 Pseudomonadota bacterium
AGCGGGCTTTAGCGATCGTACTTGCGATACGCCAACCGGCCGGGTTTGGTCAAGCAGGCGCGTCAAGCCCCAGTCGCCTGCCGAACTCCCCGGTCCCGCTGACCGTCACGAACAACCTGCTGGTCGCTCGGGTGGCCGCCACATAGAACAGTCTGGCCGCCTCCGTTTCATCCTCGTCGGGCGCAGGCATCTGTCCCACACCCGGCAGCGCGACCACCGGAAACTCCAAGCCCTTGCTGACCCGCATGGTCATGACCTTGATGGTGTCGGCGCCGGGTCGGTAGTCACCCCGGCTCTTGCGCACCTGGTGCGGCAGGCGTCGCCGTCGCAACGCAGATGAACAGGCATCCATCGTGGCGTAGTCCCTGCAGAGGACGGCCATATCGCCCCAGGCGTATCCCTCTTGATGAGAGGACTGCAACAGCTCGGCGATTTTTTCGAGTTCGTCCCGGTGGGTCGGCAGCCGAAGGATCAACGGCGCTTCTCCGTCTCGGCCACAACTGACAGGACGAATCAGCGGAATCCCGTCGTCATCCTTGTCTTCTGGGGTTAGCAGGTCGGCCGCCACGCGGTTGGCGGTCTGCAGGATCTGGCGGGTGTTGCGGTAATTGATCTTCAGGATGGTGGTACGGCCCTGGGCCTCTATGCCGACACTCTTGAAGCTGAACTGTCGGGCCTTGCGCCGTTCGTAAATGCTCTGGGCATCGTCGTAGAGCAGCAGCAGGCTGTTGGTGGTCGGGTCGACCATCTGTGCGACCAGTTTCAGCCATTCGGGTTTGAAGTCATGGCCTTCGTCGATCAGGATGGCCTGATACTGGCCCGACGGAATCTGGCTGCGCTCGACGCCCCGGATGACGTTGTCGACCATCTCGTCGAACATCGCCGGGCTTTGCGCAGGAATCGGCTGACCGTAGGCGACCAGTTGCTGGCGGCACCATTTGTGAAAGTTGCGGGCGTGGACCCGATCCGCCAAGTCTCGGGCCTCGAAGGTGGCATGGAGCTTCACGGCAAGCGGCTCGTTGTAGCAAAGCACCAGGATCGGTTTGCCGGACCGGCTGGCCTTGGCCAGGTATTCGGCTCGGTAACCGAGGATCATGGTCTTTCCGGAACCGGCCACGCCATGGATCACCCGGTGGCCATCGCCGAGACTTCGGGCGAGCTGCTCCTGCTGCAGGTCCATCACCTTCATGACGTCGGGCAACTCGGCTTCCGCATCTTGGTCATCGAACAGGTTGCCCTGGGTCTGTACTCGCACCTCGGGGAACATGATCCAGCGCACCCGATCCAGTTGGGGCAGCGACATGACTTTGCCGAAGGCGTGCGGGAACATGCTCCACAGGCGCTGCTGGAATTCCTCGGGATCGCCGGCTTCCGGCATTTCGTCGGAACAGATCACCAGATGAGGCTCGATGGCTTGATCCAAGCCAGCCGATTCGAACTGCTTGCGGGTGATATGCGTGAAGACGACGCCGTGACCCCACGGGAACGCAAGCTTGCCTTCATGGAAACCAGATGTGTGGATCAGCTGGCGGTCACGCTCCAGTGCATTGACCACCTGGATCGCGCAGTGGCGGGCCTGCGCGAGCGGATTGATAACCACCTTGAGATGACCGTCCGGGACGATCTCCCAGGCCTGGGGTGTGGCACGGCGGATGGTGTCGAGCCGCCAGTCCTTGGTTTCCAGAATCAGGATTCCGCGCCGAGGGTGCAGGACGACGAAGTCCGGATGGGACTGCTTGGGCCCGACGGCTACGTCGTACCAGAGCAGATAGTCGTCGTCGAGCTTTTTCTCCAGGCGTTCGGCCAAACGGCGTTCACCGTTGGTCATTCGGTGCGCACAGCTGCCCAGAGATGGGATGAGAACGGCCATGGATCGATGGTACTGAACCGCGCTGCCAAGGAGGGTCGTTCGACGATACGACCGGCATGCCGTGGCGTTGCATCTGCGGCGTTTGTCAACTATGTCACGGTAGGGGGATGGGGCGTCCTGTGCCTGGCTCACGACGAAAGACGCAGCTCTTTCGACCGTGGTTGCGGCACAGTCTTCGCCTCAGATCACCCCCCGCAGCAACTGCGCCGCTTCCTGCAACCCCGGCAGCAGCCGGGCGAGGGCGGCTTCGCCCGGGTACACCTGCGCCTGGAACGTGATGCTCAGTGCGCCGGCGCAGCGGCCGCGCCGGTCGATCAGCGGCACCGCGAGGCCGCGCAGCCCGATGTCGGCGTATTGGTCGGCGAGCCAGTAGCCGAGCCGGCGCGCCTGCGCGACGGATTCGCGCAGGCGCGCCGGGTTGGTGATGGTCTCCGCGGTGAACTGGCCGAACTGCGCGCCTTCGAACCATTCGTCGAGCTGGCGCTCGCTGAAGGTGGACAGGATCGCGAAGCCCGGCGACACCACGTGCGCGGGCACGCGCGCGCCGGGGTGGAAGCCGATCGAGACGATGCGCGGCGAGTTGCTGCGCGTGAGGTACACGATCTCGTGGCCGTCGAGCACGCTCAGGTTCGCGGTTTCGCCGATCTGCATCGACAGCCGCTGCATGAACGGCTGCACCAGCCGCGGCAGCCGCGCCGCTTCGAGGTAGCTGCGGCCGAGCCGCAGGATCGCCGGCAGCAACCAGTAATGCTTGCCGTCGGTGTCGGCGTAACCATAGTGCACCAAGCTCAGCAGGTAGCGGCGCGCCGCGGTGCGCGTCAGGCCGGCAAGGCGTGCCGCCTCGGAGGCCGTCAGGCGCGGCTGGCTGTCGGAGAACGACTCGATCACGCGCAGCCCCTTGCCCAGGCCTTCGATCAGCAGGCTCTTGTCGATGTTGATCTTGGTCACCATGACGAATCAGGGGAAACCCGAGGAGCGTTCGATATTCGCTTGATGGCGATCGATGATCGATCGAACGACCGTGCGAATCAATGGTAAATACCCGCCCGCTCAATAAACTTGATTGAATGCGAGGCGGCAGTCCGTCCGTTGCCACGCAATCCATCAACCCTTGACGAGACTGGAGACAAACATGGCGGCAGACATTGCCCTCGGCGCCCACCACGGCACCGGCCAGACCCGAAAGGCCGCGGCCAGCGGCTGGATCGGTTCCGCGCTGGAGTATTACGACTTCTTCATCTACGCGACCGCTGCGGCGCTGATCTTCCCGCAGCTCTTTTTCCCCGAGGACAGCCCGAAGATGGCGATCATCGCCTCGCTCGCGACCTACGGCGTCGGCTACGTGATGCGTCCCATCGGCGCGTTCGTGCTCGGCCACTGGGGCGACACGCACGGCCGCAAGAACGTGCTGCTGATCTGCCTGTTCCTGATGGGCCTGTCCACGATGGCCGTGGGCCTGCTGCCGACCTACCACCAGGTCGGCATCCTCGCACCGGTCCTGCTCGTGCTGCTGCGGCTGATCCAGGGCTTCGCGGTGGCGGGCGAAATTTCCGGCGCGAGCTCGATGATCCTCGAGCACGCGCCGTTCGGCCGGCGCGGGTTCTTCTCGAGCTTCACGCTGCAGGGTGTGCAGGCCGGGCAGATCCTCGCCGCGGCGGTGTTCCTGCCGCTGGCGCATTACATGAGCCCGGACAGCTTCAACAGCTGGGGCTGGCGCATTCCGTTCCTGCTGAGCGTGGTCGTGCTGATCGCCGGCTGGATCATCCGGCGCGAGGTCGAAGAGACGCCGGCCTTCACCGAAGAGAGCACGCACCACGCGGTGCCGAAGGCGCCGGTGGTGCAGGCGTTCCGCGAAAGCTGGGCCGACATGCTGCGGGTCGGGATCTGCTCGCTGATGAACGTGATCCCGGTCGTCGCGACGATCTTCGGCGCCGCCTACGCGGTGCAGCCGGGCTACGGTATCGGCTTCCAGAAGGACGTGTACCTGTGGATTCCGGTGGTCGGCAACATCGTCGCGGTGCTGGTGATTCCGTATGTCGGCAACCTGTCCGACCGCATCGGCCGCCGCCTGCCGATGGCCGTCGGTTCGGTGCTGGCCGGCCTGCTGTCGTTCGCCTACCTGTACGCGATCAGCATCCACAACGTGCCGCTCGCGTTCGTGATCTCGCTGCTGATGTGGGGCGTGGTGTACCAGGGCTACAACGCGGTGTTCCCGAGCTTCTATCCCGAGATGTTCCCGACGCGCACGCGGGTCACCGGCATGGCGATCGCGCAGAACATCGGCACCATGATCACCGCGCTGCTGCCGGCGCTGTTCGTCGCCGTCGCGCCCCCCGGCTCGCACAACATTCCGCTGACCGTGGGCGCGATCACGCTGGCGATCACGGTGGTGGTTGCGATCGCCGCGATGAGCGCCCGCGAGTCCTTCCGCGTGCGGCTCGCCGACCTCGGCAACAAGCAGGCGCGGCCGGTCGACAAGGACGAATACGACCGGTTGCGGGCGCAGGCGATCGCCGGCGCCGCGCTCGCGAAAGCCTGATTGCACAGGAGGCGAGCGCACCATGATTCGCGGCACCACTTCCCTGATCGCACACATCGGCTGGCCGACGCACACGTTCAAGTCGCCGATGATCTACAACCCGCACTTCGAGAGCACCGGCGCCGACGCGGTGGTGGTGCCGATGGGCTGCAAGCCCGAGCACTACGAAGCCTTTCTGCGCGCGGTGTTCCTGCTTGAGAACATCCGCGGCGCGCTGATCACGATGCCGCACAAGGTCGCCACCGTCGCGTTGCTCGACGAAGCCTCGCCGGCGGTGCGCATCGCCGGGTCGTGCAATGCGGTGCGGCGCGGTGCCGGCGGCCGGCTCGAGGGCGACATGTTCGACGGCGAGGGTTTCGTGCGCGGCGTGCGCCGCAAGGGCTGCCGGGTCGAAGGGGCGCGCGCGCTCGTGGTCGGCACCGGCGGCGTCGGGTCGGCGATCGCGGCGTCGCTGGCCGGCGCCGGCGTCGCGGCGATCAGCCTGTTCGATACGCGTGCCGAGGCGGCGCAGGGCCTCGCCGGACGCCTTTTGGCGCATTACCCGAGGCTCGACGTGCGCACCGGCAGCAACGACCCGGCGGGCCACGACATCGTCGTCAACGCGACGCCGATGGGCATGAACGACGGCGACCCGATGCCGATGGACGTGTCGCGCATCCCGACCGAGGCCTTTGTCGGCGAGGTGGTGATGAAGGCCGAGATGACCGCTTTCCTGAAGGCCGTGCAGGCGCGCGGCTGCCGCTACCAGGTCGGCTCCGACATGCTGTTCGAGCAGATCCCGGCGTACCTCGAGTATTTCGGCTTTCCAACCACCACGCCGGAGCAGCTTCGCGCCGTGGCGCGATTGAGTTACTGATATGACCCTCACCATGAACCGCGAGGAAACCGGGGCGCTGCCGAATCCGCTGGGCATCGCCGGCATCGAGTTCGTCGAATACGCGACCGCCAGGCCCCAGGCGTTCGGCCAGGTGCTGCAGATGCTCGGCTTCGTGCCGGTGGCGCGGCACCGCTCGCGCGAGGTCACGCTGTACCGGCAGGGCGGTATGAACGTGATCGTCAACGCGCACGGGCCGGCCGCCGCCGCGGGCGACGCCGAGGTTCCCGAGGTGCCGCGCATCGCCGCGCTCGCGTTCCGGGTGCGCGACGCCGGCGCGGCCTACCGGCGCGCGCTCGAGCACGGCGCCTGGGCGGTGCCGGTGAACGTCGAGCCGATGGAGCTGCACATTCCCGCGATCCACGGCGTCGGCGCGAGTCGCATCTACTTCGTCGATCGCTGGCAGGAGTTCTCCATCTACGACGTGGACTTCGTGCCGATCCCCACCGTCGATGCCAGACCGCAGCCGCTCGCGGGCCTGCGCTGGTTCGGCGTCGTGCAGTACGTGGGCAACGAGCGCACCGAGGACTGGATCGAGTTCTACCGCGAACTGCTCGGCTTCGAGCCGATCCGCCCCGAGCAGGCGTTCGGCATCCTGCCCAAGGGCCGGGTGCTGGCCAGCCCCTGCGGGAGTTTTTACCTGCAGCTGGTCGAGCCCGAACCGGGCATTCTGGACGTGGAGGACGACGAGCAGATGGTGCGCGTGGCCTTCGGCACGCCGGACGTGCTGGCCGCGGTGTCGCTGCTGGGTGCGCGCGGCATCGAGTTCCACGAATCGCCGCAGCTGCGCACCGACGCGCGCGGCGCGCTGACCAAGCCGCTGCTGGGCGGCGTGCTGTTCGAGCTGGTGCAGGTGAAGGAGTGAAGCGATGACATCGCCGCAGCGCCGCGACCTGCACGCCGACGGCAACTTCGCCGACTTCGGTATCGACACCATCTCGTTTGCTGGCCCGTTCGAGGCGAAGCTCGCGGCGGCGCGCGCGGCGGGCTTCCAGCAGATCATGCTCAGCGCGCGCGACCTGGTCGGCCACCCGGACGGCCCCGACGCCGCCGTGGCCGCGGTGCGCGCCAGCGGCCTGCGCGTCACCGGCTTTCAGGTGCTGCGCGACTTCGAGGGGCTGACCGGCCATCTGCATGAGTACAAGGTCGATGTCGCCAAATCGATGCTCGAACTGTGCGCGCGTCTGGGCGCGAAGGTGCTGCTGGTGTGTTCGTCGACCTCGGTGCATGCCAGCGACGACATCGACCAGATGGCGCGCGACCTGCGCAAGCTCGCGAT
>JAFECV010000129.1 GCA_018241985.1 Pseudomonadota bacterium
CTCATGACAGAGGCAGAACCATGAGCACTCGCGCAAATGCCACGGTCGTTGCCGCTGCGGCGGCACTGGTGCTGCTGGCCGCGGCCAAACCGGCAACCGCGGCGCCCAACGCCGATTCGACCGCCTGCAGCAATGCCTGGTCCGCTTATGACGACTTCAAGAACCGCACCGCGATGGATCCGTCGCAATACCCGCTGACGATCCAGGGCGCGGCGGTGCGCGCTGCCTGCGGTGAAAACGCGCTGCCGGCATCACGCGGCGCCGACACGCCGCCTCGGCACATCCTGCGGCGCCGCCCGGCCTCCATGCCGGCACCCGGCGCGCAGGGCCAGCCTGCGACCAATCCAATGCAGCCGCTGGCGCCGGTACCGGTGATTCCGCGCAATGCGTCAACGGGGCGCCGCGCCACCTGAGCTCAGGCTGGCGCGGCGGCGCAGGGCGCGATCAGGAGCAGGACTTGCCGTGGCTCGGGTGGTCGCCCGCAGCCTTTGCTTCGGCCTCGGTCATGTACTGGCCGGCCTTGGTCTTGCCGTAGTAGCGGTCACCCTCGCAATGGTAGGTCTTGGTGCCGGTGTTGACCCAGACCTTACCCGCGCCGCCGCCGGGCGCGGCCACGGCAGCCGGCGCCATCTTGCTCGTGCTCTTTGCTGAACTCTTGGCCGGGGTCTTGGCTTCCGGCGCGGCGGCCGCTGCTGCGCCCGCAGCCGCACCACTGTTCCAGGTCTTCACGCCCTTGTGCCCCTTGCAGGCACCCTTCCTGGTGGCGCCGCTGTACTCGGTGCCGTCCTTGCATGTCGCTGTCACGGTGGCGGCGGGCGCGGCCTGGCCGGCGGCCGGTGCCGTGGCCGGCGCCTGCGCGAACGAGGCCGAGCCAAAAGCGGCGAACAGGGCAGCGAGAAGCATCGATTTGATCTTCATGGAGTTTCCTTGGAGAAAGGTGAATGGAAGAAACCAGAACGCGGCGCGCGCGTCCAGACGCCTCCAACGCGGCAGTTGCTTGCCGCGCCGACCGGGGGGTTGCACTACTGGATGTAACGCCAGACGACCAGCAGCACCACCGCGCCGATGATCGACAGGATGATGCCCGCCGGGTGGAACATCTGGCCTTCGGCCGGCTTGCTGAAGATCCGCGCGATGAAGCCGCCGATGTACGAGCCGACGATGCCGACCACGCCGGTCATCAGCAGGCCCATTTCCTGGGCTCCAGGCGTGACCGCGCGGGCAATCAGCCCGACGACGATACCGATGATGAACATCCAGATCAGGTGGAACATGGGTCTTCCTTTCTTCGCGTTGTTCGGAAATGAGCGCAAAGTATTACCGGTTTGGATTTGCAACGCAATCGCCGGCACCCTGCGTCGTGACGAACTTCGCCGGTACCGCCGCTCCCTGCCGGTGCCTGGCTCCGTCTCAGATCTCGACAATGAGCAGCGGGTTGAACGCCGGGTTCTCCGGCACGCCACCGGGCGCGTAGCCGCGCGAATTGCACAGCACGCGCGTCGCGCCGACCCGGTAGTCGTAGCTGTCGTGCAGGTGGCCGTGGATCCACAGCGGCGGCTGCCAGCGCCGCAGCCGCTCATCCAGGTCGGAGACGAAGCAGGCGTTCAGCGGCGAGCCTTCGTACTTCGGGTTGATGCTGCCGGTCGACGGCGCATGGTGCGTCACGACCACCGTGGTGCCGTCCCACGGCTCGCCGAACTTCTGCTCGAGCCAGGCCACGCTCGCGTCGAAGCGCTCGCGCGACTTGAGCGGCGTGAACAGCGCGTCGCCGCCCTCCGCAAGCCGGATCCGGCTGAAGTCGCGCACCTTCTCGGTCGCGATCGCGATCGCCTCGGCGCGCTCGGCCTCCGTGGCCCCGAGCCGGAAATCGCTCCACAGCGTGCAGCACAGGAAGCGCACGCCATCGACACGCAGTTCATCGCGTTCGAGCACGTGGATGCGGCTGCCCTTGGCCAGTTCGCGCAGCTGCGCCAGCGTGCCGTCGAAGCTGCCGCCGTAATACTCGTGGTTGCCGGGTACGTAGATCACCGGCTGCGCAAACCCCCGCGCCCAGGCGATCGCCTGCTGCGGCCGGGCCAGATCGCCGGCAAGAATCACGAGATCGCAGTCGACCTCGGGCACGGCCAGCTCGGCCACGGACAGGTGCAGATCGGACAGTACCGCAAGCTTCATAGCCAACCCTTTCGCGCCGGCTACGACCCGGCCAGGCCGGCGAGCCCGGCGATCGCGAGCGCATAGCCCTGCACGCCGAACCCGGCCATCACCGCGCGCGCCGCCGGCGAAATGTACGAATGGTGCCGGAACGCTTCGCGCGCATGCACGTTCGAGATGTGCAGCTCGATCAGCGTGACGCCGGCCCCCTTGATCGCGTCGTGCAGCGCGACGCTGGTGTGGGTGTAAGCGCCGGCGTTCAGCACCACGCCGGCCAGCGTGCCCGCCGCCTGCGCGCGCCCCGCCTCGTGGATCCAGTCGATCAGCTCGCCCTCGTGGTTGCTCTGGCGAAAGTCGAGCGCCAGGCCGTGCGCGGCGCAGGCGCTCTCGCACAGCGCGCGCACGTCGGCCAGCGTCTGCGCGCCGTAGATCGCCGGCTCGCGCGTGCCGAGCAGGTTCAGGTTCGGGCCGTTCAGGACGAGTGCGGTCTTCATCGGAATTCCCCAGGGAGGGTCGGATCGTACTGCGCGCCGGCTTCAGACATGGCCCAGCACCGGATGCGGCTGGTACGGCGCCTCGAGCCGGGTCATCTCCTGCGCGCTCAAGCCGACGTCGAGCGCGGCCGCTGCCTGGTCGAGCTGCCAGGCCTTGCTCGCGCCGACGATCGGCGCCGCGACGCCCTTGTGCAGCAGCCAGGCATAGGCGAGCGTCGCCGGGCTCACGCCCTTCTTTTCCGCCAGCCGGCAGAGCACCTGCACCACCTTGAAGTCGCTGCTGCGGTAGTAGTAGCGGTGCGCGAACGCGTCGGTCTTCGCGCGCCGCGTCGCGCCTTCCTCGCCGTCGTCCGCGCGCCGGTTGCCCGACAGGAAGCCACGCGCCAGCGGGCTCCACGGGATCAGCGCCACGCGCTGGTCGCGGCACAGCGGGATCATCTCGCGCTCCTCCTCGCGGTAGGCGAGGTTGTAGTGGTTCTGCATGCTGACGAAGCGCGTCCAGCCATGCTCGCCGGCGATCTGCTGCGCCTTCGCGAACTGCCAGGCCCACATGCTGCTCGCGCCGATGTAGCGCGCCTTGCCGGACTTGACCACGTCGTGCAGCGCCTCCATCGTTTCCTCGATCGGCGTCTCGGCGTCGAACCGGTGGATCTGGTACAGGTCGATGTAGTCGCAGCCGAGGCGCTGCAGGCTCGCGTCGACCGCGTGGAAGATGCGCTTCCGGCCCAGGCCGCCCAGGTTCGGACGACGGGCCGACGAGCCCGCCGCGCTGCCGCCGCTGAAGGCCATCTCGACCGGAAAGTACAGCTTGGTCGCGATCACCACTTCTTCGCGCCGGCACAGCATCTTGACGAAGCGGCCGGTCAGTACCTCGCTCTCGCCGGCCGAATACAGGTCGGCGGTGTCGAAGAAGTTCACGCCCAGGTCCACCGCATGCTTGACCACCGGCAGCGCCTCGGCCTCATCGAGCACCCAAGGCCGCCACTGCGGGTTACCGTAGGTCATCATGCCGAGGCAGATGCGCGAAACCTCGAGCCCGGTGTTGCCAAGGTGCGTGTACTGCATCGAAGACCCCCTGACTCTGCACTATCGTTCGTGAGCCGCTGCCCGGCCGCCGTCCCGCCTGCTACGGCGCCGCCGCGGGAATCGGCGGCACCGGCAGTCGGACGTCCCCGCATTGCGCGCGCTGCCGTAGCGCGTGCTCCATCACCACCAGCGCCAGCATCGCCTCGGCGATCGGCGCCGCGCGCAGGCCGACGCAGGGGTCGTGGCGTCCGCGGGTCACAACCTCGGTCGGCCGCCCCAGCGTGTCGATCGACTCGCGCGGCGTGACGATCGAACTGGTCGGCTTGACCGCGATGGTGACCTCGATGTCCTGCCCGGTGCTGATGCCGCCCAGCGTGCCGCCCGCGTTGTTCGAGCGGAACCCCTGCGGCGACAGCGCATCGCCATGCGTGCTGCCGCGCTGCACGACGCTGTCGAAACCCGCGCCGATCTCCACGGCCTTGACGGCGTTGATGCCCATCATCGCCCAGGCGATGTCGGCGTCGAGCTTGTCGAACAGCGGCTCGCCCAGGCCGACCGGAACGCCGGTCGCGGACACGCGCAGACGCGCGCCGCACGAGTCGCCGCTCTTGCGCAGCGCCTCGAGGTAGGCCTCCAGCTTCGACACGTCGGCGACCGGCGCGAAGAACGGGTTGTTCGGCACATGGTCCCAGGATTCGAACGGGATCTCGATCTCGCCGATCTGCGTCATGCAGCCGCGAAAAATAGAGCCGTAGCGCTCGCCCAGCCATTTCTTCGCGACCGCGCCGGCCGCGACCATCGGCGCGGTCAGCCGTGCCGACGAACGGCCGCCGCCGCGCGGATCGCGGATGCCGTACTTGTGCCAGTAGGTGTAGTCGGCATGACCGGGGCGGAAGGTCTGCGCGATGCTGCCGTAATCCTTGCTGCGCTGATCCTGGTTGCGGATCAGCAGGCAGATCGGCGTGCCGGTGGTACGGCCCTCGTACACGCCGGAGAGGATCTCGACCTGGTCCGGTTCGCTGCGCTGCGTCACGTACTTGGAACTGCCGGGCCGGCGCCGGTCCAGGTCCGGCTGGATGTCGGCCTCGGCCAGTGCCAGCCCGGGCGGGCAACCGTCGATCACGCAGCCGATCGCCGGTCCGTGCGATTCACCGAAGTTCGTGACGGCGAACAGGGTTCCGAAGGTATTGCCGCTCATTGCGCACGATTATCCGCGAGTGCGCCGCGGCCTGCCGCGCGCCGGTGCTCAGCCGCTGGCGCTTAACCGCCGGCGCCGTCGTCGCCGCCCGGCCAGTCGCGGATATAGGCCTTGAGCATCCGGTTCTCGAAGTTCTGGCTGTCGACCACGGCCTTCGCGACGTCGTAGAAGCTGATCACGCCCATCAGCATCTTCTTGTCCATCACCGGCAGGTAGCGCGCGTGGCGGTCCAGCATCAGCCGCCGCACCTCGTCGAGTTCGGTCTCGGAACTGCAGGTCTGCGGGCGCTCGTCCATCGCGCCGCGCACCTGGGCCGTGCCGACCGCGCCGCCGTTCTTGACGATGGTCTGGATCACCTCGCGGAACGTCAGCAGCCCGCACAGTTCGCCGTGCTCCATCACGACGAGCGAGCCGATGTCCTTCTCGGCCATCGTCTGCACTGCCTCGGCCAGGCCGTCGTCCGGCGTGACGGTGTAGAGCGTATTGCCCTTGACGCGCAGGATGTCGCTGACTTTCATGCTGCTCTCCTCGTTGCGGGCCGCTGCCGGCCGCATCGCGCCGGCGCCCCCAGGATCGAAACCCCCATGGCCCACAATGGGGGTTCCACGACAATTCAACACGGAACGGGAAGCCGGGTCAAGCCCGCCGCTGCAACGACTTGTGGATGCGCGGGCACGGCGCCGGCTCTCGAAACCATAGCGAACAGCTCCTGGAGACACCATGTCCGGCTACGCAGACCCAGGCTTCGACACGTTGGCGGTGCACGCCGGCGCCGCGCCCGACCCGGCCACCGGCGCGCGCGCGGTACCGATCCACCTGACCACCTCGTTCGTGTTCGAGAGCTCGGACCACGCGGCCGCGCTGTTCGACCTGGAACGCGCCGGCCATGTGTACTCGCGGCTGTCGAATCCGACCAACGCGGTGCTCGAGCAGCGCATCGCCGCGCTCGAGGGCGGCATCGGCGCGATCTCCACCGCCAGCGGCATGGCCGCGCTGCACCTGGCGATCGTGACGCTGATGGGCGCGGGCGGGCACATCGTCGCGAGCACCGCGCTGTACGGCGGCTCGCAGAACCTGCTGCACTTCACGCTGCCGCGCTTCGGCATCCACACCACGTTCGTCAGGCCCGGCGACATAGCCGGCTGGCGCGCCGCGATCCGGCCCGAGACCCGGCTGCTGTTCGGCGAGACCGTCGGCAACCCGGGGCTGGAGGTGCTCGACATCCCGGCCGTCGCGCAAATCGCGCACGACGCCGGCGTGCCGCTGCTGGTGGATTCGACCTTCACCACGCCCTATCTGATGAAGCCGTTCGACCACGGCGCCGACCTCATCTACCACGCGGCGACCAAGTTCCTCGGCGGCCACGGCACGGTGATCGGCGGCCTGCTGGTCGACGGCGGCAGCTTCGACTGGCAGGCCGCCGCCGCGCAGGGTGGGCGCTTTGCCGAACTGACGCAAGCCTACGAGGGTTACCACGGCATGGTGTTCACCGAGGAGAGCACCGTCGGCGCGTTCCTGCTGCGCGCGCGCCGCGAAGGCCTGCGCGACTTCGGCGCCTGCATGAGCCCGCACACCGCGTGGCTGATCCTGCAGGGCATCGAGACGCTGCCGCTGCGCATGGCGCGGCACGTGGCGAACACCGAGCGCGTGGTCGAATTCCTCGCCGGCCATCCGTTC
>JAFECV010000012.1 GCA_018241985.1 Pseudomonadota bacterium
AGCCCATGCCGAGCAGGATCAGCGCGGCCCAGAAGTTCGCGACGTCGACACCGGCCAGCGCGATCGCGACGCAGCCGAGATTGAGTACCACGCCCGCCGCCATCACCTGCAGCACGCCGAAGCGCCGGATCAGCGAGCCGGTGAAGAACGACGGCGCGTACATGCCGATCACGTGCAGCGAGATCGCGGTGGCCGCGGCGCCGTACGGATGGCCGCACATGCCCATCGCGAGCGGCGTCGCGGTCATCAGGAAGTTCATCACGCCGTAGCCCAGCGCGGCGGCGAGTACCGCGACGATGAACGCGGGCTGGCGCGCAATGACCGACAGCGGTCGGCCGCGTGCATGTGCTTCGACCACGCTCGGTGCCGGGATGTCGAGCCCGCGCAGCGCGACGATCGCCGCCAGCATGAACAGGATCAGCACCAGGTACGCGCCAAGAAAATCGGTCGCGAGCATCGTGCGCGTCACCCGCGACAGCGTAGGGCCGACGATGCCGCCGACCAGGCCACCGACCAGCACGTAGGAAATCGCGCGGCTGCGCAGGTCGGCCGGCGCCGAATCGGCCGCCGCGAACCGGTAGTACTGGCCGAATGCGTTGTACACGCCGAGCACCAGCGCGCCGACGCAGAACAGCGCGAACTGGCCCAGGTGGATCGCGATGGCGCAGACCAGCGCGCCGACGATGCCCACGCCCGCGCCCAGCGTGAAACCCGCGCGCCGGCCCAGCCGCTTCATCAGCGCCGAGGCCGCATAGGTGGTCAGCGCCGCGCCGACCGCCCAGGCGGTGACCGGCAGCGTCGCCAGCGACTTGTCGCTCGCCAGCGCATAGCCGACCAGGCCGTTCAGCGCGATCACCGTCGCGTTGTTGGTCTGCAGCAAGGCCTGGCAGGTCGCCAGCAGCGCGATGTTCTTGCGGATCCTGTTCATGGGGCGCGGCGCGGAAAAAAGCCCGGGCCGTTGCCGGCCCAGGCTTCGTCGACGCAGGATGAGCCCGCTACTTCTTCGCCGGCGGCAGGTCGGTGCAACTGCCGTGCGCGACCTCGGCCGCCATGCCGATGCTCTCGCCGAGCGTCGGGTGCGGGTGGATGGTCTTGCCGATGTCGACCGCGTCGGCGCCCATCTCGATCGCGAGCGCGATCTCGCCGATCATGTCGCCGGCATGGGTGCCGACGATGCCGCCGCCGAGAATCCGGCCGTGGCCGTGCGCGTCGGGCGAATCGTCGAACAGCAGCTTGGTGAAGCCCTCGTCGCGGCCGTTCGCGATCGCGCGGCCCGAGGCTGTCCACGGGAACAGGCCTTTCTTCACCTTGACGCCCTGCGCCTTCGCCTGGTCCTCGGTCAGACCGACCCAGGCTACCTCGGGGTCGGTGTAGGCCACGCTCGGGATCACGCGCGCGTCGAACGCGGTCGCGGCCAATTCCTGGTTGCCCTGCAGTTCGCCGGCGATCACCTCGGCCGCGACATGCGCCTCGTGCACCGCCTTGTGCGCGAGCATCGGCTGGCCGACGATGTCGCCGATCGCGAAGATGTGGCGCACGTTGGTGCGCATCTGGATGTCGACCGGGATGAAGCCGCGCTCGCCGACCGCGACGCCGGCCTTCTCTGCGCCGATCTTCTTGCCGTTCGGCGTGCGCCCGACCGACTGCAGCACGAGATCGTAGACCTGCGGTTCTTTAGGCGCCTGCTCGCCCTCGAACGTCACGCGGATGCCCTGCTTCGTCGCTTCGGCGCCGACGGTCCGGGTCTTGAGCATGATGTTGTCGAAGCGCGGCGTGTTCATCTTCTGCCAGACCCGGACCAGGTCGCGGTCCGCGCCCTGCATCAGTCCGTCCAGCATCTCGACCACGTCGAGCCGCGCGCCGAGCGTCGAATACACCGTGCCCATCTCGAGGCCGATGATGCCGCCGCCGAGGATCAGCATGCGCTTCGGATCGACCCCGAGTTGCAGCGCGCCGGTCGAGTCGACGATGCGCGGATCGCCCTTGGGCATGAACGGCAGGCTGACCGACTGCGAACCGGCGGCGATGATGCAGTGTTGATACCGCACCACCTGCTTCTTGCCGGTCTTTTGCTGGCCGTCCCCCGAGGTTTCCTCGACCTCGATGTGGTACGGGTCGAGGAAGGTGCCGACGCCGCGCACGGTCGTGACCTTGCGCATCTTGGCCATCGCCGCGAGGCCGCCGGTGAGCTTGCCCACCACCTTGTTCTTGTGCGCGAGCAGCTTGGCGCGGTCGACCTTCGGCGCGGCGAAGCTCACGCCGAGATCGGCGAAGTGCTTGACCTCGTCGATCACCGCCGCGACGTGCAGCAGCGCCTTCGACGGAATGCAGCCGACGTTGAGACACACGCCGCCCAAGGTGGCGTAGCGCTCGACCAGCACGGTCTTCAGCCCGAGGTCGGCGCTGCGGAACGCGGCCGAATAGCCGCCGGGGCCGGCGCCGAGCACCAGCACCTCGCATTCGAGGTCCGCGCTGCCTTTGAACGTGGCACCGGCCGGCGCAGGCGCTATTGTTTGAGGAGCAGCAGGCGAAGGTGCTGCCTTCGCCGCAGCGGGTTTTGGCTCTGATTTTGGTTCTGCAGCCGACGTAGCGCCCTCAGCCTCCAGCAGCAGTACCAGCGAGCCCTCCGACACCTTGTCGCCGAGCTTGACCTTGAGTTCCTTCACGACTCCCGACGCCGACGACGGGATCTCCATCGACGCCTTGTCGCTCTCCACCGTGATCAGGCTCTGCTCGGCCTGCACCTTGTCGCCGGGCTTCACCAGCAGTTCGATGACCGCGACCTCCGAGAAATCTCCGATGTCGGGAACCTTGACTTCGACGAGTGCCATGTTTGTCTCTCTCGCGTTATGTTTTCAGTTTGACCGTGAACACCTCCACCGGCGCGGCGGAGTTCTTGTCGAATTCGCAGCCGGCGTGCACGCCGACCGTGGCCAGTTCGCGCGCGCTGCGCGCCTTGTCCCAGCTCGCATGCATCGCGCCGAGCGCGAAGCTGCGCCCCGAGCCGATGCTCCAGTACTCCTTGAACTCGAACACCTCGCGGTAGCTGTACAGGCCGTAGATGCCGGTCGCGTTCGCGATCACCGCGCTGAGCTGGCTCGACTCGTACGGGTCGTTCTCGTCTTCCTTGGTCTGCAGGAAGTAGCTCTCCTTGAGCACCGGATGCAGCCGCGTGAAGGTGTCGAAGACTTCGTCCTTGCTGCCCAGGCGCAGCTGGTCCGGCGGCAGCGCGGTCATCGCCTTGCGCAGCACCGGAAAATGCGCGACCGTGCCGGCGACGCCGACGTAGCTCGGGCCGGCGGCGGTCTCCACCTTGAACAGCTTGCTGTTGGCTTCGAACCGATGACCCAGGCGCGTGTCGCCGAACGTCACCAGCGTGTCGGCCGCGATCGCGGCCTGCCCGGCCTTCTTCACGACCACGATCGTGGTCACAGAAGAACGCGGCGGAAGTCACCCAGGATGCGGCCCAGGTAGACGTTGAAGCGCGCCGCCGCCGCGCCGTCGATCACCCGGTGGTCATAGCTGAGCGACAGCGGCAGCATCAGCCGCGGCGCGAACTCCTTGCCGTTCCACACCGGCTCGATCGTCGAGCGGCAGACGCCGAGGATCGCGACCTCCGGCGCGTTGATGATCGGCGAGAAGTAGCGCCCGCCGATGCCGCCGAGGCTGGAGATCGTGAAGCTCGCGCCCGACATGTCGGCCGGCCCGAGCTTGCCGTCGCGCGCCTTCTTCGCCAGCTCGCCCATCTCCTGCGAGATCTGCAGCACGCCCTTCTTGTCGGCGTTCTTGACGACCGGCACCACCAGGCCGTTCGGCGTGTCGGCGGCGAAGCCGATGTGGTAGTAGCGCTTGAATACCAGCTGCTCGCCGTCGAGCGACGTATTGAACTCGGGGAACTGCTTGAGTGCCGCGACGCAGGCCTTGATCAGGAACGCGAGCATCGTGACCTTCACGCCGCTCTTCTCGTTCTCCTTGTTGGTCGCGACGCGGAACGCTTCCAGGTCGGTGATGTCGGCGTCGTCGGTGTTCGTGACGTGCGGGATCATCACCCAGTTGCGGCTCAGGTTCGCGCCGCTGAGCTTCTTGATGCGCGACAGATCGCGCCGCTCGATCTCGCCGAACTTGGCGAAGTCGATCTTCGGCCACGGCAGCAGGCCGAGCGCCGCGCCGCCGCCGCCGGCCGGCGCGCGCGCCGCCTGCGCCTGGGTCTGCTGGCTGCCGGCCATCACCGCGCGGGTGAAGCCCTGCACGTCCTCGTGCGTGATGCGGCCATGCGGCCCGCTGCCCTTGACCTCGGCCAACGGCACGCCGAGCTCGCGCGCGAACTTGCGCACCGACGGCGACGCGTGCGGAAGCTTGCCGCTGGGCGTCGATGGCTCGTGCGCCGGCATCGCGGCGGCGGGTGTCGGAGCAGTGGCAGCAGCGGGTGCGGCAGCGGCCGGCGCCGATGCGGGTGCGGCGGCGGCTGGCGCCGCTGCGGGAGCCGATGCCGGCGCAGCCGCGGCCACGCCCTCGACGATCGCCAGCAGGTCGCCCTGGTTCACCTTGTCGCCGACCTTGACCTTCAGTTCCTTGAGCACGCCGGCAACGCTCGACGGGATTTCCATCGACGCCTTGTCGGACTCGACCGTGATCAGCGACTGCTCGAGCTTCACGCTGTCGCCGGGCTTGACCATGACCTCGATCACCGCGACATCGTGGAAGTCGCCGATGTCGGGCACGCGCACCTCGATCGCTCCGGTGCCCGCAGCCGGACCTGCCGGCGCCGTCGTCGCTACGCTTTGTGTAGCAGCAGGCGAAGGCTCTGCCTTCGCTTCAGCCGCTTTTGGCTCTGATTTCGGCGCCGCGGCCGGTGCCGCGCCTTCGGCCTCCAGCAGCAGCACCAGCGAGCCCTCCGACACCTTGTCGCCGAGCTTGACCTTGAGCTCCTTCACGACACCGGACGCCGACGACGGAATCTCCATCGACGCCTTGTCGCTCTCCACCGTGATCAGGCTCTGCTCGGCCTGCACCTTGTCGCCGGGTTTCACCAGCAGTTCGATGACCGCGACATCCGAAAAATCTCCGATGTCGGGAACCTTGACTTCGACGAGTGCCATATTGACTGTCTCCGGTTATTGGGCTTGTTCTTGCACGGCGCGTGGCGCCCTCCTCGCAGCGCGCCACGCCGTGCCCGGCCGCATCTTCTCAAGCGTGCAGCGGATTGACCTTTTCGGTGGCGATGCCGTACTTCTTGATCGCCTCGGCGGCCTTGGCTGCCGGCAGCGTCCCCTCGTCTGCCAGCGCGGTGAGCGCGGCCAGCACGATGTGGTGGCGGTCGATCTCGAAGTGCTCGCGCAGCCGGTAGCGGAAGTCGCTGCGGCCGAAGCCGTCGGTGCCGAGCGCCTTGTAGCTGCGCGGCGTGCCGTCCGGTTTGGTCGGGATGAACGGCCGGATCTGCTCGACGTAGGCCTTCACGTAGTCGGTCGACGCGACCACCGGGCCGGCGTGCTTCTCGAGCTGCTGCGCGACGAACGAGGCGCGCGGCTTCTCGGTCGGGTGCAGCAGGTTCCAGCGCTCGCAGTCGAGGCCGTCGCGCGCGAGCTCGTTGAAGCTCGGGCAGCTCCAGACGTTCGCCGACACGCCCCAGTCGCTCTCGAGCAGCTCTTTCGCCGCCATCGACTCGCGCAGGATCGTGCCGCTGCCGAGCAGGTTCACGCGCGGCGCGTCCTTCTTCTTCGACGGCGCGCCCTCCTGCAGCAGGTACATGCCCTTGATGATCTGCTCCTCGGTGCCGGCTTTCAGGCCGGGCATCGGGTAGTTCTCGTTCAGCAGCGTGATGTAGAAGAACACGTTGTCCTGCTTCTCGACCATGCGCTTCAGGCCATGGTGCAGGATCACGCCGACCTCGTGCGCGAAGGTCGGGTCGTAGCTGACGCAGTTCGGGATGTTGCCGGCCAGGATCTGGCTGTGGCCGTCCTCGTGCTGCAGGCCCTCGCCGTTCAGCGTGGTGCGCCCGGAGGTGCCGCCGAGCAGGAAGCCGCGCGCCTGGATGTCGCCGGCCGCCCAGGCCAGGTCGCCGCAGCGCTGCAGTCCGAACATCGAGTAGTAGATGTAGAACGGCACCATGATGCGGTTGTTCGTCGAGTACGAGGTCGCGGCGGCGATCCAGCTCGCGAACCCGCCCGGCTCGTTGATGCCCTCCTGCAGGATCTGGCCGGCCTTGTCTTCCTTGTAGTACATGACCTGCGCCTTGTCGACCGGCGTGTAGAGCTGGCCGACCGGGCTGTAGATGCCGATCTGGCGGAACAGCCCTTCCATGCCGAAGGTGCGCGCCTCGTCGACCAGGATCGGCACCGCGCGCGGCCCCAGCGCCTTGTCGCGCAGGAGCTGGTTCAGGAAGCGCACGAACGCCTGCGTGGTCGAGATCTCGCGGCCTTCCGCGGTCGGGTCGAGCACCGCCTTGAACGTCTCGAGCGAGGGCACGGTGAAGCTTTCGTCCGACTTCGCGCGCCGGTGCGGCAGGTAGCCGCCGAGCGCCTTGCGCCGCTCGTGCAGGTAGTGCGCCTCGGGCGTGTCGGGCGCCGGCTTGACGAACGGCAGGTTGTCGAGCTCGCTGTCGGGCACCGGGATGTTGAAGCGATCGCGGATGTAGCGGATCTCTTCGAGGTTGAGCTTCTTGGTCTGGTGCACCGGGTTCTTGCCTTCGCCGGCCTCGCCCATGCCGTAGCCCTTGACCGTCTTGATCAGCAGCACCGACGGCTGGCCGACCGTCTTCATTGCGCGATCGTAGGCGGCGTAGACCTTCAGCGAATCGTGGCCGCCGCGGCGCAGCGCCCAGATGTCGTCGTCGCTCATGTGCTCGACCATCTTCAGCGTGCGCGGATCGCGGCCGAAGAAGTGCTCGCGCACGTAGGCGCCGTCGTTCGCCTTGAAGGTCTGGTAGTCCCCGTCGAGCGTGTCCATCATGACCTTGCGCAGCGCGCCGTCCTTGTCGCGCGCGAGCAGCGCGTCCCAGCCGCTGCCCCACAGCGTCTTGATCACGTTCCAGCCGGCGCCGCGGAACAGGCTCTCCAGCTCCTGGATGACCTTGCCGTTGCCGCGCACCGGCCCGTCCAGACGCTGCAGGTTGCAGTTGATGACGAAGACCAGGTTGTCGAGCTTCTCGCGCGCGGCCAAGCCGATCGCGCCGATGCTCTCCGGCTCGTCCATCTCGCCGTCGCCGAGGAACACCCAGACCTTGCGGCGGCTGGTGTCGGCGATGCCGCGCGCATGCAGGTATTTGAGGAAGCGCGCCTGGTAGATCGACATCAGCGGCCCGAGCCCCATCGACACCGTGGGGAACTGCCAGAAGTCGCGCATCAGCCAGGGGTGCGGATAGCTCGGCAGCCCCTTGCCGCCGGTCTCCTGGCGGAAGTTGACCAGTTGCTCGTCAGTGATCCGGCCCTCCAGGTGCGCGCGCGCGTAGATGCCGGGCGATGAGTGCCCCTGCAGGTAGAGCAGGTCGCCGCCGTGCGTGCCGCCGCTGTCGGTGTCGTCGGCGTGCCAGAAATGGTTGAAGCCGACGCCCAGCATGTGCGCGAGCGAGCCGAACGAGCCGATGTGGCCGCCGAGCGAGCCGCCGTCCGGCGTGTCGAACCGGTTCGCGCGCACCACCATCGCCATCGCGTTCCAGCGCATGTAGGCGCGCAGCCGCCCTTCGAGTTCGAGGTTGCCGGGGTAGCCTTCCTGCTGGTCCGGCGGAATCGTGTTGATGTACGCGGTGTTCGCGGAAAACGGCATGTCGATGCCGTTCTCGCGCGCGTGCTCCAGCAGCTGCTCGAGCAACGCGTGCGCGCGCTGCGGGCCTTCGACCTCGATGACCGCGGCCAGCGCATCCTTCCATTCGCGGGTTTCGCCGGCATCGGGGTCGTTCGCGGCGGCGCCAGCTGCGTTGTCGGGCAGTGCGGACATTGTCTTGTCTCCTTCTGTGCTGGGTTGAGGGGGTAATTTAGTACGGGTCCATCAGCAGTTGACTGAGTATCCCCTTTTTTTTACTTCATTCCAAATGATAATTTGTAACTCCATAATATGAAATATTAAAACGCCGGTATGCGACCCTCTGCCCTGCCATCCTGCCTCGGCTCCCCTACACTTAAACATGGTCGGACTTTCGTCGCCTGAACAGCCGCCGCGCACCACCTCGCTGCGCGAGCGGATGGCCGCGTGGCGCCACGGCTGGCGCGGCTGGTGGCGGCGCCAGAGCCCGGCGCGGCAGGACCGGCTCGCGATCCTCGCGCCGCTGGCCGCGGTGCTGCTGTTCCTGGCCGCGATCGTCACCGCGTTCTGGTACCTGCAGGTCGAGGAGATGGACCGCGAGCAGGAAGCGGTCAAGCGCGACGTCGAATACGCGCAGCAGCGCCTGCGGCTGCGCCTGCTCGAGCGCCAGGAGCAGCTGATGCGGCTCGCGCGCGACGTGTCGAACCAGGACGTCGATCCGCAGGAGTTCACCGCGCGCGCCGAGTCGCTCGAGGCGCAGTACCCGGAGCTGCTCGCGGTCACCTGGATCAACGCGCGGCGCCGCATCGTCGCCAGCCAGTCGGCGCCGAGCGTGCCGACGGCGCAGCAGCGCATCCCCGGCGAGATCCTGCGCGTCGGCGACACCGAGAACAGCTACAGCCTGGCGCGCGAACTGCAGCAGCCGGTCTATGCCCAGCCGCCGGCCGAGCGCGACCAGGTCGCGCTGCTGCAGCTGCACGTTCCGCTCGCCGACGGCGGCCGCTTTGCCGGCGTCGTGCTCGGCGAGTATTCGCTCGACGGCCTGGTGCGCTACGGCGTGCCGCCCGACGTGCTCGCCAAGTACGCGGTCACGCTGCTCGACGACCACGACCACGTGCTCGCCGGCAACACGGTGCCGGCGCGCAAGCCCGGCCCGCACCTGCTGCCCTGGGACGCGCAGCCGAACGCGTACGAGGTGCCGGTCTCGCCGGTCGGCAACGGCCTGGTGATCCGCGCGCAGGCGTACCGCACGTCCACCGGCATCGTCGGCAGCGGTCTGTTCTGGCTGGTCTGCACGCTGAGCGTGCTCACCGCCTGGATGCTGATCGCCACCTGGCGCCACACCCGGCGGCGCATGCAGGCGCAGCAGGCGCTGGTGTCCGAGACCAATTTCCGCCGCGCGATGGAGAACTCGATGCTGACCGGCATGCGCGCGCTCGACATGCGCGGCCGCATCACCTACGTGAACGCGGCGTTCTGCCAGATGACCGGCTGGAGCGAGGCCGACCTGGTGGGGCGCAGCGCGCCGTTCCCGTACTGGCCCGATGCCGACCTGGACGCGCTCGCCGCGCGGCTCGACGACGAGATCAACGGGCGCACCATCCCCGGCGGCTTCCAGGTGCGGGTCAAGCGCAGCGACGGCTCGCTGTTCGACGCGCGCATGTACACCTCGCCGCTGATCGACGCGCGCGGCCAGCAGACCGGCTGGATGACGTCGATGACCGACATCACCGAGCCGAACCGGATCCGCGACCAGCTCTCGGCCTCGTACGAGCGCTTCACGACCGTGCTCGAGGCGCTCGATGCGTCGGTGTCGGTGGCGCCGCTCGGCAGCAAGGAGCTGCTGTTCGCGAACAAGCTGTACCGGTTCTGGTTCGGCTCGAACACCGTCGGGCACCTGCAGCTGCTGGCGCAGGCCGGCACGGTCGCGGCCAGCCATTCGGGCGACGACGAGCCCGAGGACGACGTCGACATGTACATGGGCCTGCCGGCCGAAACCCTGACCGCCGGCCAGCCGGGCCACTCCGAAGTGCTGATGCCCGAGCTGGGGCGCTGGCTCGAGGTGCGCACGCGCTACCTCACCTGGGTCGACGGCCGGCTCGCGCAGCTGGTGATCGCGACCGACATCACCGCGCGCCGCCATGCCGAGGAGCAGGCCGCGTCGCAGGCCGAGCGCGCGCAGACCGCGAGCCGGCTGATCACGATGGGCGAGATGGCGTCCAGCGTCGCGCACGAGCTGAACCAGCCGCTGACCGCGATCAACAACTACTGCAACGGCATGATCTCGCGCCTCATGGGCCGGCAGATCTCGGACGACGAACTGCTCGCCGCGCTCGACAAGACCGCGCGCCAGGCGCAGCGCGCGGGCCAGGTGATCCAGCGCATCCGCTCGTTCGTCAAGCGCAGCGAGCCGAACCGCACGCTGGCCGACGTCGGCGTGCTGGTGAACGAAGCGGTCGAACTCGCCGGCATCGAGCTGCGCCGGCGCAACGTGCGGCTGAACCACTATGTCGCCGCGCGGCTGCCGCGCATCCTGATCGATCCGATCCTGATCGAGCAGGTGCTGGTGAACCTGCTGAAGAACGCGGCCGAATCGATCGAGGCGTCCGAGCGGCCCGCGGCGCAGCGCAGCGTGGAACTGCGCGTCGTGCCGCGCGATCACGACGGGCAGCCGGTCCTCGAATTCTCGGTGCTCGACTCGGGCAAGGGCATCGGGCCCGATGTCATGGAGCGGCTGTACGAAGCGTTCTTCTCGACCAAGCCCGAAGGCATGGGCATCGGCCTCAGCCTGTGCCGCAGCATCGTCGAATCGCACCAGGGCCGGATGCAGGCGGAGAACCTCTACAATGGCGGCGAAATCGCGGGCTGCCGCTTTTCCTTCTGGCTACCGCTGATCGGCGCTGCCGACAGCACTAGCGATTCCATAGCAACGGCGCCGCACGGCAAGGTAGCTGCATGAGCTTGATCCCGAAAAAAGGCACCGTCTACGTGGTCGACGACGACGAGGCGGTGCGCGATTCGCTGCAATGGCTGCTCGAGGGCAAGGACTACCGGGTCCGCTGCTTCGAATCGGCGGAATCGTTCCTCGGCCGCTACGACCCGCGCGAGGTCGCGTGCCTGATCGTCGACATCCGCATGGGCGGAATGACCGGCATGGACCTGCAGGACCGCCTGCTCGAACGCCAGTCGCCGCTGCCGGTGGTGTTCATCACCGGCCACGGCGACGTGCCGATGGCGGTGTCCACGATGAAGAAGGGCGCGATGGATTTCATCCAGAAGCCGTTCAAGGAGCAGGAACTGCTGAACCTGGTCGAGCGCATGCTCGAGACCGCGCGCAGCACCTTCGACGACCACCAGCAGGCGGCGAGCCGCGACGCGCTGCTGGCCAAGCTGACCTCGCGCGAGGCGCAGGTGCTCGAGCGCATCGTCGCCGGGCGGCTGAACAAGCAGATCGCCGACGACCTCGGCATCAGCATCAAGACCGTCGAGGCGCACCGCGCCAACATCATGGAAAAGCTCGGCGCGAACACCGTCGCCGACCTGCTGAAGATCGCGCTGGGCCAGACCACCGCGAAGATCTGAAGCTACAAATAAAATAGCACACCCTCAGCGCCCGCAGCCGGCTTGCGGGCGTTTTCATTGGAAGAACCGAAGATGACTGCCCAGTTGATCGACGGCAACGCGATTGCCGCCCACATCCGCGCCGAGGTCGCGCACCGCACCGCCGCGCTGCAGGCGCGCGGCATCCGCCCGCGGCTCGCGATCGTGCTGGTCGGCGACGACCCGGCGAGCCAGGTCTACGTGAAGCACAAGGCCAACGACAGCACGCAGACCGGGCTCGTCGCCGACCTGGAGCGCTACCCGGCTATCTTTCCCGAGGCCGAGCTGCTCGCGCGCATCCATGCGCTGAACGCGGACCCGGCGGTGCACGGCATCCTGGTGCAGTTGCCGCTGCCGAAGCACATGGACGCGCATCGCGTGATCGAGGCGATCGCGCCGGCGAAGGACGTTGACGGCTTTCACGTCGCGAACGCCGGCGCGCTGCTGGTCGGGCGGCCCGGCTTTCGGCCGTGCACGCCGTACGGCTGCATGAAAATGCTCGAGCACATCGGCTGCGAGCTCGCGGGCCGGCACGCGGTGGTGATCGGGCGCAGCAACATCGTCGGCAAGCCGATGGCGCTGCTGCTGCTGCAGAAGAACGCGACCGTCACGATCTGCCACAGCGCGACGCGCGACCTCGCGGCGATCACGCAGCAGGCGGACGTGATCGTCGCCGCGGTCGGCCGTCGCAACCTGGTCACGGCCGACATGGTCAAGCCCGGCGCGGTGGTGATCGACGTCGGCATGAACCGCGACGCCGACGGTAAGCTCTGCGGCGACGTCGACTTCGCCGGCGTGCGCGAGGTCGCGGGCTGGATCACGCCGGTCCCCGGCGGCGTCGGCCCGATGACGCGCGCGATGCTGCTGGTGAACACGATCGAGGCCGCTGAACGCGCCGCCGCGCATCCCACGCCGGGTTGAACGCCGCGGCCCTGCCGCAAAATGCGGGGCATGACCAACGCTCCTTCTTCTGCCCCCTCTTCCGCTTCTTCTCCCGTTGCAACCGCAGCGGCGCCGGCGTCCGCCGCCAACCCGCTGCTCGACTTCACCGACCTCCCGCTGTTCGACCGCATCGCACCCGAGCATGTCGCGCCGGCGCTGGACCGGCTGCTGGCCGATGCCGACGCGGCGCTGGCCGCGCGCTACGACGGAAGCGACGCCGCGGCCAACCCGTTCCTGCATCTGGCGATGCACCTGGCGATCAGCGAGCAATGCTCGATCGACCAGCCGCGCGGCATCCGGCAGGCGGTCGAACTGCTGTGCCGCAGGCGCGGCTCGCTGCACGACGCGCACCACGAGG
>JAFECV010000130.1 GCA_018241985.1 Pseudomonadota bacterium
CGTGACCACCACGTGCACGCCGGCCGGGATCAGCACGCCCTCGAGCGACTGGATGCGCTGGCGGATCGTGCTGGTGATGTTCGCGGCATTCGTGCCCGAGAGCTTGGTGATCGCAATCGTCACGGCCGGCGCCTCGCCGGTCCGGGGGCCGCCCCGCCCCGCGGGCGTTCCGTACCAGACGTATTTGTCCGAAATATCCGCGCCGCGCCGGATCGTCGCCACGTCCGACAGGAACACCGGCCGCCCATGGTTCAGCCCGATCACGAGTTGCGCGACCTCGTCGGCGTCGGCAAGAAAGGCGCCCGCGGTCACCGGAATGTCGCGGTCGCCGCCGACCCGGTCGCCGGCCTGGGTCACGACGTTCGCGGCCTTCAGCGACTGTTCGAGCTGATCGACCGTCATCCCGTAGGCGGCAAGCTTGGCCGCGTCGAGCTGGACCAGCACCGCCCGGTCCGGCGCGCCCAGCGTGTACACGTCGCGCGTGCCGGGAATGTGCTTGAGGTCGGTCTCCAGCGTGTGCGCCACCTCGGCGAGCTGGACGGCGCCGCGCGCCGGATCGTCGGTCCACAGCGTCAGCGCCATCACCGGCACGTCGTCGATGCCCATCGCGCGGATCATCGGCTGGCCCACGCCGAGGTTCGACGGCCACAGGTCGCGGCTCTGGAACACCTGGTTGTACAGCCGCACCAGCGCGGTCTGGCGCGGCACGCCGACCTTGAATTCCGCGGTCAGGACCGCAGCCCCCGGCCGGCTGACCGAATAGACGTGCTTGATGCCTTCGATGCCCGCGAGCTGCTGCTCCAGCGGCGAGGCGACGAGGTTTTCGACGTCCTGCACGTCCGCGCCCGGAAACGGCACGATCACGTTCGCCATCGTCACGTCGATCTGCGGTTCCTCCTCGCGCGGCGTGATCATCAGCGCGGTGAGGCCGAGCAGCAACGCCGCCAGCGCCAGCACCGGCGTCAGCGGGTGGTCCTGGAAGATGCGCGCGACGCGCCCGGCGAATCCGAGTCCGGACGAAGTCACGACGCCTTCCCTGCCCTTGCGTGCAATTCGGCAAGGTACAGCGCGGCGGCGCCCGGGTCGATCGCGATGCGCTCGCCCGCGGCGAGGCCCGACAGCACCTCGACCTCGTCGCCATGGCGTTGCCCGACGCGCAACTGGCGCAGCAGCACCGAATGGTCGGCGCCGACCACGTAGACGCCGCTGACCTCGCTGCGCTGGATCAGCGCGGACTCGGGCACCAGCAGCCGGTCGCCGCTGCCGACCGGGAACGCCACCTTCACCGTCATCCCGGGATAAAGCCCGGACGTCCCGCCGGGCAGTTCGACCCGCACGCGAAAGCTGTGGCTGACCGGGTCGGCGTAGGGAAACACCGTGACCTTCCCGGCGCGAACCGGCGCCGCGTCGGCAGCGTCGGGCAGCACGGCGGCGGATTGACTCTGCCGGATCGCGGCGACGGCGCTCTGCGGCACCACCACGTCCACGCGCAGCGCGGCCAGCGACGCCATCGCGATCAGCGGTTGCGGTGTCGGCGGCCCGGATTGCACCGCCTCGCCGACCTGCACGAAGCGGCGCGTGACGACCCCGTCGAACGGCGCGCGCACCACGGTGTAGCCGGCCTGCTCGCCGGCGCTGCGCAGTCCGGCCTGCGCCGCATCCAGCGCCGCGCGCGTGCTGTCGCGCCGCGCGAGCGCCTGGTCCAGTTGCGCGCGCGCGATCAGCCCGCGCTGCGACAGCTCCGACGCCCGCTTCCAGTTCGCCTGCGCCTCGTCGTAGGCCGCCTGGGCGGACGCGACCGCGGCCGCCGCGCCGCGCCGCGCCGAGCGCTGCTCGACGTCGGTCAAGCGCAGCAGCACGTCGCCCTTCGCGACCCGGTCGCCCACGTCGACGGCGAGCTGCTCGACCCGCGCGTTGGTCTGCGCCGCAATCGTCGTTGCGTCCACCGCCTCGACCACGCCGTCCCAGGTCTGCTCGCGCTGCACCGGTATCGGCTGCACCGCGAGCGTCGCCAACGGCGGCGGCGCAGGCGGCGCGGCTTCGCGCGGGCTCTGGTGGCACGCGGCCAGCGTTCCAGCGAGCAGCAGCGCGACCATGCGCGCCGGCAACGGGAGGCGAGGCGGATGCATCATGCCGCCTCGGCGATCATGCGCCGCGTGGCGACGTCCACTTCACTCGCGACAGCAGCCAGGGCCGGGTCGTCCGACAGCATGGCCAGCATGTCGCGCGGGCTGATCATGCCGATCCGGGTGGCGCCGCCTTCGGTGTAGACGGAGATCCGGCACGGCAGCGCCATGTTCAGGCGCAGATCCGACTTCAGCACCGCCGCCGCATGGCGCGGACTGCAGACCTCGAACACCTTGCATTCGCCGTCGAACGCCTGGCCCTTGCCGCGCAGCGTCTGCCCGATGTCGTGCACGTGAAGCACGCCGAACTGATGGCGCTTGACCGCGGCGTCCAGGTCGGCCACGGCCTGCTCGAACGGTTTTTCGGTTGTCACGACGTAATACATATCGCTCTCCTGGATTCGCTCACGCCGTCACTTCGGGAAGGCGCAGCCCGGCTGCAGGCCGACCTTGGCCAGGATGCGGGCGAGCGGGCAAAAGCCGGTGAAGGAAGCCTGCAACAGGTTCAGGCCGACGAACAGCGCCAGCAGCAGCCACCACGGCGAGAAGAAGTAGGTCAGCGCGAGGCTGAGAATCACCACGCTCCCGGCGAAGCGCATCACCATTCGATCGATGTTCATGTTCATGACTCCAGAAATTCAGGTTGGCCGTTGCTGCAGGACGGCGGAACTTCGATGCCCACGCCGCGGCAGCCTGCGCGGGGGGTGTTGTTGCAATGGAAGGTCAGCGTTCCAATGAGTGGTCCCTGCGGGTCACTGCGCGCCGGTGCCGCGCTTGATCCGCTCGATGCCGAGCATCCTCATGATGCTTTTCTCGTAGAACGGCTCGGTCTGCCCGGTGCGCATCTTGTGCAGGTAGTACTTCTCGAAGGCCAGCTTGGCCGCGTGCACCCATTTGCCGATCTTGGTCCAGGTGACGTTGCGCGGCGGAATCTGCGGCAGCGCGACGAATGCGGCGCCGGTGTCGCCCATGTCGGCCAGGCAGACCGCGTTCCAGGTCGCCTCCGCCGTGGCCGGCTTGCCGGCCAGTTCGTCGCGCAGGTTGGCGGCGATGGTGCTGATCATCGACTCGATCATGAAACCCGTCTTGGGCGCGCCGGTCGGCACCGGCGTGGGTTCCACCGGCGCGATCGCCACGCAGACGCCCGCGGAGAAGATGTTCTGGAATTTCGGATTGCGCTGGTGCTTGTCGATCAGCACGAATCCGCGCGGGTTGACCAGCCCTTCGATGCCGCGCAGCGCGTCGATCCCGGTGAACGCGGGAATCACCGCCGAGTACGCGAACGGCAATTTGTGCTCCTGGACCGGCTGGCCGCGCGCATCGACCTCCTCGACCAGCATTTCGCCCGCCTTCACTTCCTTGATGCGGGCATTCGTGATCCAGCGGATGTGCCGCTGGCGCAGTTCGGTCTCCAGCAACCCCTTGGAATCGCCGACGCCGCCCAGGCCCATGTGGCCGATGTAGGGCTCGCTGCTGATGTAGGTCATCGGCACCCGGTCGCGGAGCTTGCGCCGGCGCAGGTCGGCATCGAGGATGAACGCGGTCTCATAAGCCGGGCCGAAGCAGCTCGCGCCTTGCGCGGCGCCCACCACGATCGGGCCCGGATTCTCGAGGAACTGTCGATACGCCTGCCATGCGCGCTCGGCGTGCGGCGTGGTGCACACCGATTGCGTGTAGCCGTCCGGGCCCAGTCCCGGCACTTCGTCGAACGCGAGCTTCGGGCCGGTGGTGATCACCAGGTAGTCGTAATCGATGTTGCGGCCGTCCGTCAGTTCCAGCCGGTTGGCGTCCGGATGCACCCGGGCCGCCGGTTGGCCGATGAATTCGATACCGTGCTTCGCCAGCGGCGCCGATACTTCGATCCGGATCTGCTCGCCGGTCCTCGACCCCGTCGCCACCCAGGGATTGGACGGCGTGAACGAGAAGTACGGACCGTCGCCCACCACCGTGACCTGATGCGCCGCGCCCAGCAGCGACCGGATCTCGTACGCGGCGCCCATGCCGCCCAACCCTGCTCCCAGTATCACAATCCTTGCCATGATCGGACCCTCCAGAAAGATGGAATTCCAAGGTAGTCGCCGGCGCCGCGAGCGGTTTGACGGCGATCAAGCCTCGGTCAAATATCACCAGTTATTAATTTAGCATTATCTTAATTAGAGACATGTAAAATGTCAAGCGTGCACCGAACCGCGGCACGCCGCGAGACGCCATGAACCAGAAACCCGCCTTCAATGCCGACGCCATGCAGGCCAGCTCGGACGACGCCGCCCGGCTGCTGCGGGCGCTGGCGAACCCGCAGCGGCTGCGCATCCTGTGCCTGCTCGCCGGCAACGAGATGACCGTGGGGCAGATCAACGAGCAGTTGCCGGAACTGAGTCAATCCGCGCTGTCGCAGCACCTCGCGCGGCTGCGCGACGAGGGCCTGGTATCGACCCGGCGCGAAGCGCAAAGCGTCTGGTACTCGCTGCCGGCCGGGCCGGCGCAGGCGATCATCGCGACCCTGTACGGCATCTACTGCGCGCCGCGCAAGTCAGCTTGAATCCGTGCAGTCCGAGGACCAAGGCATGAGCCCCCGCCCGGCCGCTCCCGGCAAGCGAAGCGCAGCCTTCGGCGGCGCGGGGGCTCGCACCGCAGTGCGAAGCACGGAGGTTACCCAATGAGCGACTCGCCGACGCCGTCGACACCGCTGCTGACGCCGGAGAACATTCTCAACCTGTTGCTGGTGTTCGTGCCGATCGCGATCGCGCTCGAACTGATGCATGCGAACGCGACATTGATCTTCGCTGCGTCGTGCCTGGCGATCATCCCGCTGGCCGGGCTGATGGGCAAGGCGACCGAACATATCGCCGAGCGCGTCGGCGAAGGCATCGGCGGGCTGCTCAACGCGACCTTCGGCAACGCGGCCGAGCTCATCATCGCGATCGTCGCGCTGCGCGCCGGGCTCTACGACGTGGTGAAGGCCTCGATCACGGGTTCGATCGTCGGCAACGTCCTGCTCGTGTTCGGATTGAGTTCGCTGGTCGGCGGAGCCAGGTACTCGACCCAGAGCTTCAACAAGACCGCCGCGAGCCTGGGCACGACGATGCTGATGCTGAGCGTGATCGGGCTCGTCGTGCCGGCGCTGTTCCACTTCGTCGTGCGCGGGAACCCGAACGCCGCCGAGCAGGAGCTGAGCACCGAGATCGCGATCGTGCTGATGCTGACCTACGTGCTGAGCCTCGTGTTCACGCTGAAGACTCACAAGCATCTCTATGCCGGCGGACACGGCGACGATGCCGGCGACGCCATCGGCACCGGGGGCTGGTCGGTCGGCAAGGCGCTGACGGTGCTGCTCGCGGCAACCGCGCTCGTCGCGCTGATGAGCGAGTTCCTGGTCGGCGCCATCCATGAGGCCGCCAGCGCGATGGGCATGACCGAGGTCTTCGTCGGCGTGATCCTGGTCGCCATCATCGGCAACGCGGCGGAGCATTCAACGGCCGTGCTGATGGCGCTCAGGAACAAGATGGACATCGCGATCAACATCGCGGTCGGGTCGTCGATCCAGATCGCGCTGTTCGTCGCCCCGCTGCTGGTGTTCCTCAGCTACGCCATCGGGCCGCGGCCGATGGACCTGATCTTCACGAGCTTCGAGGTGCTTGCCGTCGCCCTCTCGGTGCTGATCATGCAGACCGTCACGAACGACGGCGAGTCGAACTGGATGGAGGGAGTCCAGCTGCTCGCGGTCTATGCGATCCTGGGGCTTGCGTTCTTCTTTCTGCCCTGACTGTACAAAACCCTGCACCCATGGCTACATGGCAGCCACATGAGCCCTGGAGGCGGCCCAAATCGAGCAAAGCCCGCTATCGATGTGATAGCAGGCCTTCCAATCGCCTTGCAGCTTTGTGGGTGGTGGGTTCTGAGAGGCTCGAACTCTCGACCTACGGATTAAGAGACGCCGCACCCGGCCTCGGGATGGCTTTTTGCGTCATCCCAGTTCCAACAAAATCAAGCACTTGCGCGAATACGACCGCATTCGACCGCAGCTGCCCGACCCCCTGCGCAGGCTCCATCGCTATCAATTGCGCTATCAAATGGGGCCTGGCAGTGGGCTCATTCTAGCGGCGGCTGCCGCTGCGCGGCAACCGCGACGGCAAAGCAGCACGACATCGGAGCGGCGCGGCTCTGGCGATGCGGACGGGTTGCATATCAAACGCGTGGGTTCCCTGCTCGTCATGAACATGCGCCTCGAGACTGTGGCAATCGGTGTGGCACACAAGTCGCCAAGCACCATCGCTCCATCTCCGCGTCCGCCCGGCGAGAAACACGCGGGCACCACCGATACCTGGGCTTCATGATAGAGAGAGAGAGAGCAACATGCCGAGCAAGCATTGGCTGCGCCCGAAAA
>JAFECV010000131.1 GCA_018241985.1 Pseudomonadota bacterium
ATGAGCCCCTCGATACCAGGGGAATGGTCCAGATCTTCGTCTTTCAGAAAGAAGCGTCCGTACAAATCGCCCACGTGCCGCACGCGCTTGGCGCAGCCTGGGGTTGCCGTAGAGTTCAATTCCATGGTTCAGCCCCTCCCGACTTCGCGCGCGTCCGTGCTGGCCAGTTTCAGCAGCGACAGGGCGCGATTGGTGCGCGCGGTGGCCGCCCACAGGTGGGCGGCGCGCTCGGCCGGCGTGTCGCCGGAGCGGCGCATGAAGTAAAGGGCCGTGGACAGGGCGTTCTCGATCGCGGCCTGCCGCTGGATCGGATCGAGGCTGCGGCCCGGACGGGCCAAAGGGGAAGCGCCAGTGACGGCGCGATGGGTGGCAGGATGTGCCATGGTTTCATGCTCCTATTCGAGACTGAAACCACCCGCCGCGTTTCTACGCGCGCCGGGTGGACGTGGCGGTTAGAAACACGAGGAATAGCCCGTGCGCCAGGTGTTGCCACTCTGGCCCACCACGTCCGAAACATGAAACACGGCGCGAGCGCCGCATTCGCAAAATCCAGATGTGACAAAACCTCGCTGACGGGGAGGTTGCACCGCTATTCGCAATGGTGTTTCTACGCACCGGCCCTTTCGGGTTGCGGTGATTATGCCCGGTCGGCGCGGCGGGCGTCAATGCCGGCGCGCAACGCGCTGCCGCACGTCAGGCCTGTCGCAGCGCCAGCGGGCGGAAATAGCCCTTGATGCAGGCCACCTTGCGCACGCATATCTGGATATGCGAGTGGCTGCGAAAGCCGGCGCCGTCGTAGATTGGATCGCCTTCGAGAAACGGCCCTCGGATCGAGTCGTAAGGCAGGTAGCCCGGTGTTTGCTCGCGCAGCGCGTGCAGGTTGTTCATGACCAGGCAATCGAGTTGGCGGCCGGCCTTGTCGGGCGTCTTGCCGACGTTGCGCGGCAATGGCGTGCCCACCAGGTCGAACAGAGCCTTGGTGGCATCGTAGGATTCCTTGACTTGGCGCATCGCCTCGCGGTCGAACAGGTCCAGAGGCAGTGGCGCAGATCGATGATGGCACCCAACACGAAGGGTTCGCCAATCTTGCCCTCGGCAGCACGGTCCTGCGCCCACTCCCATGCGCGCGACAGGTTGCCTTCCCAGAAATAGATGCCTTGGCCCAGCCAGTCGTACACCTTTTCCGAGGGTTTCAGATGGGGCTCTTCGCCGGCGAGGATGCGCTCCCCGACCTTCTTGTCGCAGCCGTGAAACCCGAGAATGAAGCTGGGCTGATACTCGTAGAGCGCCCCATCCGTCGGGGAACTCAAGGCCGATAGGGCTTGGTCAGTCGCCCTTGCTTGTCGAGCACGCCGGCCCCGCGCAAGAAGGCTTTGGCCGCCCTTTTGCTGCTGGTGACCTGTTTGATGGAGGCGCGCATAGCCTCAAGTTCCGTCACCGCCGTCCTGGGCGTCGGCGTGCGCGTCTTCTGGATGCGCGTGCGCTCTGCAGTGTGGGCCATGCCGGATCTCTGGTAAGGGGTTGAAGAACGCTGCCACCAATTGGCGCCGCTGACGAATTGTGAACCAAAACCGCCGACAGCCCGCCTTCAGGGCTATAGGCGAGTGCCGCAGGCCTCAGGGGTCCAGCAGCAGGGACAGAACGGCGTTGAGCCGCCAGCGCCGTCATGCAGATAGGAACACACAGCCGCCGCCCGGCAGGGGCGCCAGGGGGAAGCTCCGCTCGCGCTCATTTCCGGCGTGGTGCGCCAGCAGCTGGCGCGGGCCGGCTCGGCGGCCGGGCGCCGGCACCAGTTCCACCCGGCCAGCAAGCAGCACTGGGGACCAACCCGAGACCAGCAATGGAAGGCCCCAGGGGCCGTAAGTATGTATGTATGAATGAATTCTTTTCACTATATAAAAGTGTCCCCGCTATGTCCCCGCTATGTCCCCGCTATGTCCCCAGTGCCCAAGCGGCGAAAATCCGCATGAATCCTTGGTTTTGCCGATTTGTCCCCGCTGTCCCCGCTGTTTTGCCGGGAATGGTGGGTAGGAATCGCCACGATGCCGGGCTGCAGATACAAAAACCCGCCCGGCCTGGTCGGCGGGGCGGGCGATGGCGGCGTGCCAACGCTGGTCAGGCGCGCAGCGTGATCACGTTGCCGGCGCGCAGCCGCTCCAGGTGGTCGGCCCAGGCCTGCATCATCCGGGCGCGCGGCTCCAGGTACAGCGCATGGTTGTAGGCGGCGCTCACCGCGTTGCGCTCGGCATGCGCGAGCTGCAGCTCGATGTGGGCGTGCTCGAAGCCCCGCTCGTGCAGGATGGTCGATGCGATGCCGCGGAAGCCGTGGCCTGTCATCCGCCCGGCGTAGCCCATGCGCCGCAGCGCCGCGAGCACCGTGCCATTGCTCATCGGTTTCCCGTGGTCGCGCTCGCCGGGGAACAGCAGCGGGCCGTGCCCCGTAAGCGTGTGCAGCGCGCGCAGCAGGTCGACGGCCTGCACCGACAGCGGCACGATGTGCGGGGTCTTCATCTTCATGCGCTCGGCGGGAATGTCCCATCGCGCGTTCTCAAGATCGAATTCGGCCCAGCGAGCGCCGATCAGCTCGCCGGTGCGAACGAACGTCAACGCGAGCAGCTTCATCGCGGTGCGCCCGATCACGCCGGGGTACACCTCGATCTTGCGCAGCAGCTCGGGCAGTTCCTTCGCATCGAGGCGGGCGTAGTTGACCTGCCGGCGCGTGGGCAGGATGTCGGCCGGCTTGATGTCGGTCGCCGGGTTGCGGCTGGCCAGGCCGTGCGCGATGGCGTAGCGGAACACCTGCCCGCAGACCTGCAGGTTGCGCCTGGCAACGTCGAGCGCACCGCGCGCCGCGGTGGCCTTGGTCATGGCGACCAGCTCGGGCGCTTCGAGCTCCGACACCGGGCGATGGCCGATGGCGGGGAAGATGTCGACCTCGAGGCGGTGCAGCACGATGACGGCGTGCCGTTCGTTGCGCCCCTGCTTCCAACCCTCATGCCACAGTCTGGCGACGTTCGAGAACGAGTTCTCGGCGGCAGTCTGCCGGGCGATCTTGTCGGCCTTGCGCTCGGCCATCGGGTCAGCCCCCGATGCCAGCAGCCGCCGCGCCGCGTCCGCGGCCTCGCGCGCTGCTTTCAGCGACACGTCGGGGTACTTCCCCAGGGCCATCAGCTTTTCCTTGCCCAGGGTCCGGTATTTCAACCGCCACAGCTTGCCGCCGGCGGGTTGCACCAGCAGGTACAGGCCCCGGCCGTCCGGCAGCTTGACGGGCTTGGCGCCGGGCTTGGCGTTGCGGACGGCGGTGTCGGTCAGAGGCATGGTTCAGGGCTCCCAAAGAGAGATACCCCCAGCGGAGTACCACCATACCCCAAAAGATACCCCCTGGAATTGCCGGATGTCAACGCACGCTATTGGACGTTGGCGCACTAAAAAGCCCCGTAAACCATTGATTTACAGGGCTATTTCGGGGGTGCTTTGGACTTCTTTGGAAGTCTGCGAACTGATCATTGGCGGAGAGACAGGGATTCGAACCCTGGATAGCCGCGAGGCTATACCGGATTTCGAGTCCGGCGCATTCGACCACTCTGCCATCTCTCCGAGGGTCCGGGGCCGCTAGTTTATCAGGGTCGCAGCGCGGCCAGGCCGCCCAGATACGGTCGCAGCGCCTCGGGCACGGTGACCGAGCCGTCGGCGTTCTGGTAGTTCTCGAGCACCGCGACCAGCGTGCGCCCGACCGCCAGTCCCGAGCCGTTCAGCGTGTGCACCAGCTCGTTCTTGCCCTTCGCGTTCTTGAAGCGCGCCTGCATGCGCCGCGCCTGGAACGCCTCGCAGTTCGACACCGAGCTGATCTCGCGGTAGGTGTTCTGCGCCGGCAGCCACACCTCCAGGTCGTAGGTCTTGGCCGCGCCGAAACCCAGGTCGCCGGTGCACAGCGCGACCACGCGGTACGGCAGCCCGAGCCGCTGCAGGATCGCCTCGGCGTGACCGGTCATCCGTTCCAGCGTCTCGTAACTCTGGTCCGGATGGACGATCTGCACCATCTCGACCTTGTCGAACTGGTGCTGGCGAATCATGCCGCGCGTGTCGCGCCCGGCGCTGCCGGCCTCGGAGCGGAAACACGGGGTGTGGGCAGTGAGGCGGATCGGCAGGTCGGATTCGGCCAGCACCCGGTCGCGCACGAAATTGGTCAACGGCACCTCGCTGGTCGGGATCAGGTACAGCGCACTGCCCGGCGCGGCCGTGCCCTCCTGGCCGCCGCGCTTCACGGCGAACAGGTCCATCTCGAACTTCGGCAGCTGGCCGGTGCCGCGCAGGGTTTCCTCGTTGACGATGTACGGCGTGTAGCACTCGGTGTAGCCGTGCTCGGTGGTCTGCACGTCGAGCATGAAGGCGGCCAGCGCGCGGTGCAGCCGCGCCGCCGGCCCGCGCATGAAGCCGAAGCGCGCGCCGGCCAGCTTCGCACCGGTCTCGAAGTCCAGCCCCAGCGGCGCACCGACATCGACATGGTCGCGCACCGCGAAGTCGAACGCGCGCGGCCCTTTGCCGTCCGGACTCCAGCGCCGCAGCTCGACGTTGCCGGTCTCGTCCGAGCCCACCGGAACACTCTCGTGCGGCAGGTTCGGCACCGCCTGCAGCAGCGCCTGCAGCTCGGCCTGCAGCGCCTCGAGCCGCGTGGCGCAGTCGTCGAGCTCACCCTTGAGCGCGGCGACCTGCGCCATCAGCGCGTCGGCGCTCTCGCCCTTGGCCTTGCGCTGGCCGATCTCCCGGCTCGCGCGGTTGCGCTCGGCCTGCAGCGCCTCGGTGCGGGTCTGCAGCGTCTTGCGTTCGGCCTCCAGCGCCCGGAACGCGGCGACGTCCAGGAAATCCTGCGGATCGCGGCGCGTCTGCAGCCGCGCGACAACGGCTTCGATGTCCGTTCGTAACAAGTTGATATCGAGCATGGGACAATTTTAGTGGCGGCCCCCGCAGCGGCCGCGGTTCGCGGCAGAATCAACGCATTGCGACGAACCCGGCAGCCACCCGTTGCCTTTCCAACCCGTGCGAGTCGAACCCTATCTGTTCTTTGACGGCAACTGCGAAGAGGCGCTCGGCTTCTACCGGCAATGCCTGGGCGGAGAGATCGTGCAGCTCGTGCGCTACCGCGGCTCGCCGATGGAGTCGCAGTTGCCGGCGGCCTGGCGCGACAAGGTGATGCACGCGAAGTTCGAGGCCGACGGGCACCGCTTCATGGCGAGCGACCGCACGCCGGGCCAGCCGTTCGGCGGCCACGCCGGCTATTCGATGGCGGTCAACGTGCCGGGCGACCCGGTGCGCGGCGAGCAGGTGTTCAAGGCGCTGGCGGCGGGCGGCCTGGTGACGATGCCGTTCGCCACCACCTTCTGGGGCGCGCATTTCGGCATGCTGGTCGACAAGTTCGGCGTCGGCTGGATGGTCAACTGCGAAATGGGCAGCAGTCCGCCCGTTTGAGGCACGTCGGCCGATAATTTGAAAGAAATCGGCCTGTAGCGGGTGTCCCGCCTTCACTGTCTGCTATTAATGGAATAGCAAACCGCGCGCCGGGGGGCCGCGCGCAAATCAGCTGTCCGAATCCGGCGTATCGAGCCTCATGCCCTTGGGCATCGGGAACTTGACGTTCTCGCGGATGCCGTCCATGCGCCGTACCGAGGCCGCGCCGAACGACTGGATGCGCGCGATCACCTGCTGCACCAGCAGCTCGGGCGCCGACGCACCGGCGGTCAGGCCCACGCGCGCCTTGCCGGCGAGCCATTCGGGCCGCAGCTCGTCGGCGTTGTCGACCATGTAGCTGTCGGTGCCGAGCTTGCGCGCGACTTCGCGCAGCCGGTTGCTGTTGGAGCTGCTGGGGCTGCCGACCACGATCACCACGTCGACCTGCGGGCTCATCGATTTCACCGCGTCCTGCCGGTTCTGCGTCGCGTAGCAGATGTCCTGCTGCTTGGGCTGGCGCACGTTCGGAAAGCGCGCGGTCACCGCCGCCATGATCTCGGCCGCGTCGTCGACGCTGAGCGTGGTCTGCGTGACGACCGCGAGCCGCTCGGTCTGCTTCGGCGCGATCGCCGCGACGTCGGCCACGGTCTGCACCAGGTGGATGCCGCCGTCGAGCTGGCCCATCGTGCCCTCGACCTCCGGATGGCCGCGGTGCCCGATCATGATGAACTCGTAGCCTTCGCGCGCGAGCTTCGCGACCTCGACATGGACCTTGGTCACCAGCGGGCAGGTCGCGTCGAACACGCGAAAGCCGCGCGCCGCCGCCTCCTGCTGGATCGCCCGGCTCACGCCATGCGCGGAGAACACCAGCGTCGCGCCGGCCGGCACCTCGTCGAGCGACTCGATGAAGATCGCGCCGCGCGACTTGAGGTCGTTCACCACGTAGCTGTTGTGCACGATCTCGTGGCGCACGTAGATCGGCGCGCCGAATTTCTCGAGCGCGCGCTCGACGATCGCGATCGCGCGGTCCACGCCGGCGCAAAAACCGCGCGGCTCGGCGAGCA
>JAFECV010000132.1 GCA_018241985.1 Pseudomonadota bacterium
GCGGTGGGCAGCGAGCGCTTTCCCCGCGCCTATCTGGAAATCATCGCCGTCGATCCAGAGGCCGAACCGGCCGGCGGGCGCGCGCGCTGGTTCGACATGGACGACGAGGGCCTGCGAGCCCAGGTGCGCACGCACGGCCCGCGCCTGATCCACTGGGTTGCGCGCGTGCCGGACCTCGCGCAAGCGGTCGATGCGCTGGCCGCGCACGGCATCGACCGCGGCGAACGGATGCAGGCCAGCCGCATGACGCCGAGCGGATTGCTCGAGTGGCAGATCACCGTGCGGCCCGACGGACAGCGCCTGTTTGGCGGCTGCCTGCCGACGTTGATAGCGTGGGGCGCGGTGCACCCGGTCGACGGCATGCAGGCCAGCGGGCCGAGCCTGCGGGCGCTGCGCCTCGCGCACCCCGATGCGGCGCGCCTGCGCGCGGCGCTGGCGGCTGCCGGGCTGACGGCTATCGCGGTGGAAGCAGCGCCGGTGCCCGCGATCGAGGCCGTGCTGGACACACCGCGCGGCGCCGTCGTACTCGTGTCCTGACCGGTCGCCGGCCGTACGCTCACGAGAACGGCGAACCCCGAGTTTGAAAACAACTGAACGAGCACCCCATGAATGCAGTCCCCCTGCCCACCCTGTCCGACATCGAAGCCGCCGCCGAACTGGTGTACCGCGACTTCGCGGCTACGCCGCAGTACCGCTGGCCGCTGCTGTGCGAGCGACTCGGCACCGAATGCTGGCTCAAGCACGAGAACCACACGCCGGTCGGCGCGTTCAAGATCCGCGGCGGGCTCACCTATTTCGACCAGCTCGCGCGCCGCGGCGCGCTGCCGCGCGAGGCGATCAGCGCGACGCGCGGCAACCACGGCCAGAGCATCGCCTGGGCCGCGCGGCGCCACGGCGTCGCCTGCACCATCGTCGTGCCGCACGGCAACTCGGTCGAGAAGAACGCGGCGATGCGCGCGCTCGGCGCGACGCTCGTCGAGCATGGCGACGACTTCCAGCAGGCGCGCGAGCACGCGGATAGCCTCGCGGCCGAGCGCGGCGCGCTGATGGTGCCGAGCTTCCATGCCGACCTGCTGCGCGGCGTCGCGACCTACTGGTGGGAGTTCCTGCGCGCGGTGCCGCAGATGGATGTCGCCTACGTGCCGATCGGCCTGGGTTCGGGCGCGTGCTCGGCGATCGCGGCGCGGCGCGCGCTGAACCGCAGCGTGCGCATCGTCGGCGTCGTCAGCAGCCTCGCGCCGACCTACGCGGAGTCGCTGGCCGCGGGCCGCGTGGTCGAGGTGCCGGCGACCACGGTGCTCGCGGACGGCATGGCGTGCCGCGTCGCTGAAGGCGCAGCGCTCGAGATCCTCGCGCCCGAGCTGGACCATGTGGTGCGCGTGGACGACGACGAGGTCGCCGCGGCGATGCGCGCGATCTTCACCGACACGCACAACGTCGCCGAGGGCGCCGGCGCGGCGGCGCTGGCGGCGGCGCTGCAGGAGCGCGGGCAGCTTGCCGGCCTCTGCGTCGGCCTCGCGCTGACCGGCGGCAACGTGGACGCGCCGCTGTTCGCGCGCGTGCTGGATGCTCGTTGATGCAACGCGGGCCCTGGGCGCCGCGGTTGCCCGCATCGCCGGTTTGCTTCAAATTTCATAGCAATAGTCGCAAGCGCGACAACCACATCAGGCCGATTTGCCGAAGAATCCGCGCATGGGAACGCTGTACCTCGTGCGCCATGGCCAGGCCTCGTTCGGCGCCGACGACTACGACCGGCTCAGTGCGCTCGGCTGGCGCCAGGGGCTGCGCCTGGGCGAGTATTTCAAGGCCAGGGGTCTCGCGTTCGACGTGGTGCTGACCGGCACGCTGCGGCGCCATCTCGAGACCTGGAACGCGATCCGCGAAGGCGGCGGCCTCGACCTCGAACCGCAGATCTGGCCCGGCCTCGACGAGTACGACAGCCACGCGGTGATCGCCGCGATCCATCCGCAGCCGCTGCCGAAACCCGATTCGCCGGAAGCATACCGGCGCCACTTCCGGCTGCTGCGCGACGGCCTCGCGCAGTGGATGGCCGGCGTCGTCAGTCCGCACGGCATGCCGAGCTATCCGGACTTCGTGCGCGGCGTGACCAGCGCGCTCGACCACGTGCGCGCGAGCTGCCCCGACGGGCGCGTGCTGATCGTCTCCAGCGGCGGGCCGATCTCGACCGCGGTCGGCCACGTGCTCGGCACCCCGGCCGAGACCACGATCGAGCTGAACCTGCGCATCCGCAACGCGTCGGTCACCGAGTTCGCGGTGTCGCCGCGGCACCACCGGCTGCTGACCTACAACACGCTGCCGCACCTGGACGCGCCGGAATATTCGGACTGGGTCACGTACGCCTGAAGCCGCGGCTGGCGCAGCGCGGCCGGCGTGCGTCGCTACACTGCGCTGGGGCATGGAATCGATCGTACTGGTGCTGGTGATGCTGCTCGCGGTGGTCGCGAGCGGCTATCTGGTGCGCGTGTTGCCGTTCGCGCTGCCGCTGCCGTTGGCGCAGATCGCGCTCGGCGCGCTGATCGCCGGCGCGTTCAACCACGGCGTCGCGCTCGATCCGGAAGTGTTCTTCCTGCTGTTCCTGCCGCCGCTGCTGTTCCTCGACGGCTGGCGCATCCCGAAGGACGGGCTGTTCCGCGACATGCGCGCGATCCTGGCGCTGGCGCTCGGCCTGGTGCTGTTCACCGTGGTCGGCGCCGGGCTGCTGATCCACTGGATGATCCCGGCGATGCCGGTCGCGGTCGCGTTCGCGCTGGCGGCGATCCTGTCGCCGACCGACCCGGTCGCGGTCTCGTCGGTCGCCGCGCGCGTCTCGATCCCGAAACGGCTGATGCACATCCTCGAAGGCGAATCGCTGCTGAACGATGCGTCGGGCCTGGTGTGTTTCCGCTTCGCAGTCGCGGCGGCGCTGACCGGCGGCTTCTCGCTCGCCGCGGCGACGCTGACCTTCTTCTGGATGGCGCTGGCGGGCCTCGCGCTTGGGCTGGCGGTGACGCTGATCGTGAGTTGGGTGCAGCATGCGCTCGCGCGGCGCTTCGGCGAAGAGGGCGGATCGCCGATCCTGATCAGCCTGCTGATCCCGTTCGGCGCCTACCTGCTGGCCGAGCGCGTGCACGCGTCGGGCATCCTGGCGGCGGTCGCGGCCGGCATCACGATGAGCTACGCCGAGCTGCGCGGCCGCGTGCTGGCGACCACGCGGGTGCAGCGCACCGCCGTCTGGGGCATGGTGCAGTTCGCGCTGAACGGCATCATGTTCGTGCTGCTCGGCGAGCAGCTGCCCGACATGCTGCGCGGCGCGCTCGACTCGGTGGAGCAGAGCGGCCACGTCAACCCGTGGTGGCTCGCGGCCTATGCGGTCGCGATCACGGTCGGCCTCGCGCTGCTGCGCCTCTTCTGGGTCTGGGTCGCGGCGCGCCGCGCGCTGCTGCGCTTTCACGGGCACGAGGCGCCGCGCGCGCCCACCCCGTGGCGGCTGCTGCTGGCGACCACGCTGGCCGGCGTGCGCGGCGTGATCACGCTGGCCGGCGTGCTGACGCTGCCGCAACTGCTGCCCGACGGCACGCCGCTGCCCGCGCGCGACCTGGCGGTGTTCCTCGCGACCTGCGTGATCCTGCTGTCGCTGCTGGCGGCGAGCTTCGGCCTGCCGCGGCTGCTGGCGGACCTGCCGGAGCCGCTGGAATCGTCCGCGCAGCGCCAGGAGGACCACGCGCGCCACGCTGCGGCGGTGGCCGCGATCGCCGCGATCGAGAACGCGCAGCGCAGCCTGCCGCAGGGTGCCGCCGACGCCGAGCTGCAGACCCTGGCCGCCGCGCGCGTGCTCGCGCTGTATCGCAGCCGGCTCGGCGGCGGGACCGACGGCGAAACCGGTGCGCGCGAGCTCCGGCGCACCGAGGAATTCGAGCGCACGCTGCGGCTCGCGGGCCTGCAGGCGGAACGCGAAGCGGTGTTCGAGCTCACGCGGCGGCGGCGCCTCGCCGACGACACCGCGAGGAAGCTCGTGCGCGAGATCGACCTGATCGACGCGCGCTATCGGCAGGAAACCCATTGAGCAAGCCCACGCGCTCGGGCGTCGCGACGCTCGCCGTGCTGTCGCTGATCTGGGGCTACACCTGGATCGTGCAGAAGGAAGGGCTGCGCTTCGCGTCGCCGCTCGACTATGCCGTGCTGCGCGCGCTGCCCGGCGCGCTGGTCCTGTTCGGCGCGATGACCGTGCTGCGCCGGCCGCTCTCCCCGCCGCATCTGGGCTACGCACTGCTGCTCGGCCTGTTCCAGACCACGGCCATGCTCGGCTTCACGAACGGGGCACTGATAGCCGGCGGAGCGGGCCGCAGCGCAATCCTCTGCTACACGATGCCGTTCTGGACGCTCTTGTTCGCGCGGTTCGTGCTCGGCGAGCGCCTGCGCGCGCTGCAATGGGGCGCGGTCGCGCTCGCCGGCGTCGGGCTCGTGCTGGTGCTCGAGCCCTGGCACATGACCGGCACGATCGCGAGCAAGGCGATGGCGGTCGCCGGCGGCATGAGCTGGGCCGCGGCCACCGTGGTCGCGAAATACTGGCGCGCCCGCGAGGACTACGACCTGCTCTCGGTGACCGCGTGGCAGATGCTGCTCGGCGGCCTGGTGCTCGCGGCGATCGCGTGGGTCGTGCCGTCGCACCCGATCCGCTGGACGCCGTACTTCGGCCTCCTGGTCGCCTACATCGTCGTGCTGAGCACCGCGATCGCCTGGTTCCTGTGGCTGTACCTGCTGAACCGCCTGCCGGCCAGCATCGCCGGGCTGTCGATCATGGCCGTGCCCGTGCTCGGCACCTTCTTCTCGTGGCTGCAGCTCGGCGAGCAGCCGAGCCGCGTCGAGCTCGTGGGCATCGTGATCATTGCCGCGAGCCTGGCGCTACTCACCTGGGCCGGTAAGGATTGACTCACCCCCAGGCTTCGCGCACTGCGTGTCGCTTCGCCCACCCCCTTCAAGGGGGCACACCCTACGGCCCGGCCAAGCCGGTTCCGTGGGTGTCCCTGCACGGCCTGCTCCGCGGCCTTCGGACTTCGGCCGGGCGTCGGCCGCTGGCCAGTGACTCGGCGTTCAGCCGCGCGCCGGCCCGTCGGCCAGCGTCGAGAGCGGCAGCGCGACCAGTTCCTCGAGCAGCCGCGCGAGCTGCGCGCCGGCGGCGTCGATCACCATACGGCCGAGTTCCGCTCTGGCCGCGGCGGCGTTGCCGGCCGCGCCTTGCGGGTTGTAGTCCTGCATCGCCCAGCCGAGCTTGGCGCTGCGGCCGTTGCCGAGCACCGGATAGCGCGCGGCGCGCTCGCGCGAGCTCGACGCGAAATCGCGCGCGCGCCCCATGTCGACCCGATCGGGGCGCAGCGCCAGCATCATCGAAGTCTCGACCTGCCCCGCGTGCACGCCGAAGCGCTGCTCGTCGGCGGAAACCAGCTTCTCCACCGCCTCGCCCAGCGGCAGGTCGAACCAGCTGCTGCGGTAGACCAGCATGTCGCAGCCGATCCGCAGCTCGCGCGCGACGATGTCCATCAGGCTGACCTGGCCCCCGTGCGCGTTGAACAGCAAGAGCTTCCTCACCCCCGCGCGCGCCACGCACTGGCCCAGGCCGATCCAGGTCGCGGCGACCGTCGCCGCGGGCAGCGTCAGCGTACCGGCAAACGCCTGGTGCTCCGGGCTGTAGCCGACCGCCTGCGTCGGCAGCAGCAGCACCGGCAGCTGAGGCCGCAGCAGCGGCAGCGCCGCCGCGATCACGCCGTCGACCAGCGCCTGGTCGACGCACAGCGGCAGATGCGGCCCATGCTGCTCGGTCGCGGCCACCGGCAGCACCGCGACGCAGCGCTCCGGGTCGAGCCCGGCGAAGTCGCGGGTGCTGAGATCGGCCCAGTAGCGGGAGGGGAACGCGGGACGAGAGGCGGTTTGAGGGGCACGGCGGCTGGGCATCGCGCGATCTTAGTGCGTCGCTGCGTAGAGCGTCGCCGCGGCGCCGGCCGCCATTTCCACCGCCGCCCCCGGGCTTAAGCCCCCGCCGCTATCATCCCCGCGATGACCGAAGAGCTCTTCCGCGGCGACGGCTACCGCACCGAATGCGACGCGACCGTGGTCGGCGTGTCCGACCAGGGCGTGGTGCTGGACCGCACGGTGTTCTATCCGCAGGGCGGCGGGCAGGCCGGCGACAGCGGCGTGCTGGTGCTGGCCGACGGCAGCGAACTCGCCATCGCCGACACGCGCAAGGGCAAGGACGCCGAGGGCCGGCCGAACGGCCAGATCGTGCACGTGCCGGCCGCGGACCAGGCGGCGATGCTGGCGCGGTTGGCGCTGCTCGCGCCGGGCGCGCGCGTCGTCGCCCGCATCGACTGGGCGCGTCGCCACCGGATGATGCGGCTGCACACGACCACACACCTGCTGTGCCATCTGGTGCCGCATCCGGTCGACGGCTGCTCGATCACGCCCGATTACGCGCGGCTCGACTTCCACATGACCGAACCACTGGACAAGGC
>JAFECV010000133.1 GCA_018241985.1 Pseudomonadota bacterium
ACCGAATACGGGATGCAGTTGCCGCGGCGGTTGCAGATCGAGTTCAGCCACGCGGTGCAGGCGGTGATGGATGCGCAGGGCACCGAGCTCACTGCGGCGGACCTGTGGCGATTGCTTGCCGACGAATACCGGATCGAGACGCTGCCTGTGCCGCGCTATCGGCTCTCGCGACCCGAGGACGAAGCGGCGGCGGGCGAAGTCGAGTTGAGCGCCGATCTGCCGCTCGACGCCGGCGCGGCCCGCATTCGCGGCCGCGGCAACGGGCCGATCGATGCGTTCGTCGATGGTCTTTGCCGCGTTGCCGGGCAGTCACTGCGCGTGCTGGACTACCGCCAGCACGCCGTGGGCGAGGGCGCCGACGCGCGCTCGGCGGCCTATGTGGAATTGCGCGTCGCCGACCGGGTCACGCGCTTCGGCGTCGCGGTCGACGCGGACATCGTCACCGCATCGCTGAAAGCGGTGATCTCGGCCCTGCTGCGTGCCGGCGTCGTGATCCCGCCGGGTCGGCAGGATACCGGCGTTGCGCCCGAGCGCGAAGCCGCCAACGCCGACGCCTGAGCGACCGGCGCCGAATAAAATACCGCCCTCCAGGAGCCGACCATGGCCGACAAACTCATCATCTTCGATACCACCCTGCGCGACGGCGAGCAGTCCCCGGGCGCCAGCATGACCCGCGACGAGAAGCTGCGCATCGCGCGCCAGCTCGAGCGACTGAAGGTCGACGTGATCGAGGCCGGATTCGCGGCCAGCTCCAACGGCGACTTCGAGTGCGTGCAGGCGATCGCACGCGCGATCAAGGATTCCACCGTCTGTTCCCTCGCGCGCGCCAACGACCGCGACATCGCCCGCGCCGCCGAGGCCTTGCAGGACAGCGCCAACGCGCGCATCCACCTGTTCATCGCCACCAGCCCGCTGCACATGGAGAAGAAGCTGCGCATGACGCCCGACGAGGTGTTCGAGCAGGCCAGGCTGTCGGTGCGCTTCGCGCGCAACCTGCGTGACGACATCGAGTTCAGCGCCGAGGACGGCTACCGCAGCGACATCGATTTCCTGGCGCGCATCTGCGAGACCGTGATCGACGAAGGCGCCACCACCATCAACATCCCCGACACGGTGGGTTACGCCATTCCCGAGCTGTACGGCAACTTCCTCAAAACACTGCGCGAGAAGGTTCCGAACAGCGACAAGGTGGTCTGGAGCGTGCACTGCCACAACGACCTCGGGATGGCGGTGGCCAACAGCCTGGCCGGCGTGAAGATCGGCGGCGCACGCCAGGTCGAGTGCACCATCAATGGCCTGGGCGAACGCGCCGGCAACTGCTCGCTGGAAGAGGTCGTGATGGCGGTCAAGACGCGCAAGGACTATTTCGGGCTCGACGTCGGCATCGACACGACGCAAATCCTGGCAGCCAGCAAGATGGTGAGTTCCACCACCGGCTTCGTAGTGCAGCCGAACAAGGCCGTGGTCGGCGCGAACGCCTTCGCGCACGCCAGCGGCATTCACCAGGATGGCGTGCTCAAGGCGCGCGACACCTACGAGATCATGCGCGCCGAGGACGTGGGCTGGAGCGCGAACAAGATCGTGCTCGGCAAGCTCTCCGGCCGCAACGCGTTCAAGCAGCGGCTGCAGGAACTCGGCGTGATGCTCGAATCGGAGAGCGAGATCATGACCGCGTTCGCGAAGTTCAAGGAACTGGCGGACCGCAAGAGCGAGATCTTCGACGAGGACATCCTCGCATTGGTTAGTGACGAGCGCATCGCTCCGGGCCACGAGCAGTACGGTTTCGTTTCGTTGTCGCAGGCGAGCGAGACCGGCGAGCGCCCGCACGCGGAGATCGTGTTCACGATCGCCGGCAAGGAGGTGCGGGGCCATGCCGAAGGCAACGGGCCGGTCGACGCATCGCTGAAGGCGATCGAGTCGCACGTCCAAAGCGGCGCCGAGATGGTGCTGTACTCGGTGAATGCGATCAGCGGCTCGACCGACGCCCAGGGCGAAGTCACGGTGCGGCTGCAGAACAGCGGGCGCGTGGTCAACGGTGTCGGCGCAGACCCCGACATCGTCGTTGCATCTGCGAAGGCCTACCTGAGCGCGCTCAACAAGTTGCACAGCAAGGTCGAAACGGTCGCCGCGCAAGGCTAGGGTTATTACTTAGAACTTAAAGAAAATATTAGGAAAACCATGCAACTGATTGACGTTGCGTGACTTTTTGCATTGCATGGCTCTTTCTTTTTGATACACTCGATGCTGTGTTTGGGGATCGGGTAATAAAAATGTCACGCCATCCAGCCGCCGAAGCGCGCCGGTCGTTGAACTGGTTGCTGCAGATCGTCTTTCTGCTTGTATTCGCAGGCCTGATGGCTGCACCGGCAGCCCAGGCTGGAACCCACAAGAAGACGGCGAAGAAAGCCGTGCACCACAGCACCCATGCCGTCAAGCATCCGGTCGCCAAATCGACCCTCGGCGCGCGCGGCAAGCGCGTCCGGGTGGCGATACGGGGCAAGCACCGGTCCGTCGTGCATGTGGCCTATGTGCCGGCGCCCGCGTCGTTCGGGCAGATGGACGGCCTGCACACGACCGAGGATCCGCTCGACCTCAAGTCGGGCGTGGCGCTGGTGATGGACCAGGACACGCACGAGGTGCTGTTCAGCAAGAACGACCAGACGGTGCTCCCGATCGCCTCGCTCAGCAAGCTGATGACGGGCCTGCTGATCAGCGAATCGGGCCTGCCGATGGACCAGCCGATCACGGTCACCCAGGACGACGTGGACACGATCAAGCACAGCCGTTCGCGGCTGCGCGTCGGCACGGTGCTGACCCGTGGCGAACTGCTGCACCTGGCGCTGATGGCCAGCGAAAACCGCGCGGCCCATGCGCTCGCGCGCACCTACCCGGGCGGCGAGACCGCGTTCGTCGCGCTGATGAATGCGAAGGCCAAGGAACTCGGCATGACGGAAACCCACTATGTGGAACCGACTGGGCTGTCGAGCGAGAACCAGTCCAGCGCGCTCGATCTGTCCAAGCTCGTCAACGTCGCCTCCCATGATCCGATGCTGCGCGAACTGACCACCTCGCACAGTTTCGACATCGAGATGGGCAACCGCACGGTTCAGTTCAACAACACGAACCGGCTCGTCAAGAATCCGACCTGGGACATCGGCCTGCAAAAGACCGGCTTCATCAACGAGGCGGGCCATTGCCTGCTGATGCAGGTCAAGGTCGCCGGGCGCAAGCTGATCATGGTGTTTCTCGATTCGGCCGGCTCGATGAGCCGCTTCGCCGACGCGGAACGGGTGCGCCGCTGGGTTGAAACGCGGCCCGTCAATTCGATCCGGGTGTCGGTGTCGGACAAGAGCGCTCCAAGGGGCTGAGCCCCCAACCTGTGGCCCTCAGGGCGTAGGCTGCGGCGCCGAGGCCTTGTAACCCAGCGCTGCTGAAATCCTCTCGACAGTAGCCTGAAGCTTGGGCAGCCAGCCTTCGTCCAGCCGGTCCGCCGGCGCCGAGATCGACAGGCCCGCCACGAGCTTGCTCTGGTCGTCGTAGATGCCGGCGGCCATGCAGCGCACGCCGAGTTCCAGTTCCTCGTTGTCGCGCGCGGTTCCCGACTGCCTGGCCTTCGCGAGTTCGCGCTCGAGCGCCGGAAGCTGCGTGATGCTGTTCTTCGTGTGTCCGGCCAGGCCGGTACGGACCGCGTAGGCGCGCACCCGCTGCGGATCGTCGTGGGCGAGGAACAGCTTGCCGACCGACGTCAGGTGCAGCGGCGCATGTCCGCCGATCGCGCGCACCACCTGCATGCCGGAGCGCTCGCCATAAGAGCGCTCGATGTACACGATCTCGTCGCCCTGGCGCATGCTCAGGTTCACCGGCTGCTGGATCAGGCGGTGCAGCTCACGCATCGGCGCGAGCGCGGCGTCGCGCACGCTCAACCGCCCCTTCACCAGGTTGCCGAGTTCGAGCAGGCGCATGCCGAGCCGATAGCTGCCCGCTTCCGGCCGATCGACGAAGCGCCCGATCGCCAGATCGTTCAGGATGCGGTGCGTGGTCGAGGGATGCAGCCCGGTGAGCGCGCTGATCTCCTTCAGCGACACCGGCTCTTCATGCGATGCCAATACCTCGATCAGCGCAAACATGCGCTCGATCACCTGGATCGTCGGCGTGGCTGCCGCGCTGGAGTCGGAATGCTTCATCTCGAACCGCAAGACGTCATCGTCAGATTTTATCTGGTGAAACGCGGGCTCGCCGATCGACGATCACGTTCGGGGGCTTTTCGCGCTGGCGCTATGCTGGCTCCGTTGATCAAGAGGAGATGCCCATGAACTTCGAAACCATCCTGTACACGGTCGACGGCCCGATCGCCACCATCACGCTGAACCGGCCCGAGGAGCTCAACACCATCGTGCCGCCGATGCCCGACGAGCTGGAGGCGGCCATGCACCAAGCGACCCGGGACCCGTCGGTCAAGGTCGTCATCCTGCGCGGGGCGGGCCGCTCGTTTTGTGGCGGCTACGACTTCGGCCAGGGCTTCCACCATTGGGACGAGCACATGAGCACCGATGGCCGCTGGGACCCGGGCAAGGACTTCGCCTTCGCCACCACGCCCGCGCTCTCGCCGCACCAGAAGTTCATGAGCATCTGGCGCTCGTCCAAGCCCGTCATTGCGCAGGTCCATGGCTGGTGCGTGGGCGGCGGCAGCGACAACGCCCTGTGCGCCGACCTGGTGATCGCCAGCGAGGACGCGCGCATCGGCACGCCCTATTCGCGCATGTGGGGCTCGTACCTCAGCGGCATGTGGATCTACCGGCTGGGCCTGACTCGGGCCAAGGAATACGCGCTCACCGGCCGCCCGCTGTCAGGCCGCGAGGCGGCCGACGTCGGCCTGATCAACGAGGCGGTGCCGTTTGCCGAGCTCGAGGCGCGCGTGCTGACCGTTGCGCGGCAGCTGGTAAGCATCCCGCTGTCGCAGCTGTCGGCCATGAAGCTGATCGTCAACCAGGCCTACGAGAACATGGGCCTGGCCTCGACGCAGACCCTGGGCCCCATCCTCGACGGCCTGATGCGCAACACGCCCGACGCGGCCGCCTTCATCGAGCTGGCCGAAAAGGGCGGCGTGCGCGAAGCCATCCGCCAGCGCGACGGCGTGTTCGGCGACTACAGCCAGGCGCCCAGGGACCAGCAGCCCAACCCCGACAACATCATCAAGCCTTGAGGTGGGCAAAGCGGCTGTCGCCGCCTTGCCCTAAAATCAGCGCCCCGAAATCCGACACTCTGTCGGGATCAAGTCGGGCCCCATGGCGAGGGTCCAAGGCTGGCTGAAGGCGAGGGCCCAACGGGGGCCGTGCATCAGGGTTTGCGGACAGAGGCGTGTGCGGAGCCTCATCCACCCTCACAGGGCCATCCAGCCATGATCCAGATCAACGAGAACTACCAGAAGCTGCAAGCCAGCTATCTGTTCGCCAACATCGCCAAGCGCGTGCGCGAGTACCAGGACGAGAACCCCGGGCGCGAGTTGATCCGCATGGGCATCGGCGACGTGACCCAGCCCTTGCCCGAGGCCTGCGTGACGGCCATGCACAAGGCCGTCGACGAGCTGACGCGCGCCGAGACCTTTCGCGGCTACGGGCCCGAGCAGGGCTACGACTTCCTGCGCGAGGCCATCGCCAGGCACGACTTCCAGGCGCGCGGCGCCGACATTTCGGCCGACGAGGTGTTCGTCAGCGATGGCGCCAAGTGCGACACCGGCAACATCCAGGAGCTGTTCGCGGGCGACGTGCGCATCGCCGTGCCCGACCCGGTGTACCCGGTCTACGTGGACACCAACGTGATGGCCGGCCGCACCGGCGCCAGCGAGGACGGGCGCTACGCCGGCCTGGTCTACCTGGAATGCACGCCCGCCAACGGCTACGTGCCGGCGCTGCCCACCCAGCCGGTCGACCTGATCTACCTGTGCTTTCCCAACAACCCCACCGGCGCCACCATCACGCGTGAGCAGCTCAAGGGCTGGGTGGACTACGCCCGCGCCAACAAGGCGCTGATCCTGTACGACGCGGCCTACGAGGCCTTCATCCGCGACCCGGAGCTGCCGCATTCGATCTACGAGATCGAGGGCGCGCAGGACGTGGCGATCGAATTCCGCAGCTTCTCCAAGACCGCCGGCTTCACGGGGGTGCGCTGCGCCTACGCGGTGGTGCCCAAGCGCTGCATGGCCTACACCGCGGCCGGCACGGTGGTGTCGGTGCGCGACCTGTGGAGCCGCCGTCACACCACCAAGTTCAACGGCGTGTCCTACCCCGTGCAGCGCGCCGCCGAGGCGGTGTTCAGCCCCGAGGGCAGCCGCCAGGTGCGCGCGCTGATCGACCATTACCTGGCCAACGCGGACTATGTGCGCCAGGCCTTCCAGCGCATGGGCTTCGACTGCGTGGGCGGCGACAATTCGCCCTACATCTGGGTGCGCTCCGAGCGCGGCTCCTGGGACTTCTTC
>JAFECV010000134.1 GCA_018241985.1 Pseudomonadota bacterium
GCATCGTGACCTGGCTCTTCGCGTCCGGGCGCAGGAACGGCAGGCGCCCGTCCTTGCGCAGCTGCGCCTGGCGCTCGACCAGGCGGTGCGCGTAGTAGATCGGCGCCGGCATCAGCTCGGGCGTCTCGTCGCAGGCATAGCCGAACATCAGGCCCTGGTCGCCGGCGCCGGTGTTCAGGTGGTCGTCTGACGCATGGTCCACGCCCTGGGCGATGTCGTTGCTCTGCTTGTCGTAGGCGACCAGCACCGCGCAGCCCTTGTAGTCGATGCCGTACTCGGTGTTGTCGTAGCCGATGCGCTTGATGGTGTCGCGCGCGACCTGGATGTAGTCGACGTGCGCGTTGGTCGTGATCTCGCCGGCCAGCACGACGAGGCCGGTGTTGGTCAGCGTCTCGGCCGCGACGCGGCTGCGCGGGTCCTGCTCGAACACCGCGTCGAGGACGGCGTCGGAAATCTGGTCGGCCACCTTGTCGGGGTGGCCTTCGGAGACGGATTCGGAAGTGAACAGAAAATCGTTCGCCATGGGGTGCATGCTCCTTCGGTAGCGGATGGCCTGTGTTCGCGCTGCCACTGGACCGGAGCCCCGGCGAACGCTTTAGCAGATTGATTCAGCGGGCCGGCGGCTCTCTATACTGCTGGCCCGTGTCGCCCTGCAAGTAGTTCATAACTCAGCGACCGCCCCATTTTATCCGATCATGCTGCTGGTCTTTCGCGCGCTGTCCCTGTTCCCGCTGTGGCTTCTGCACGGCCTGGGCTGGGCCTGCGGCTGGCTCACCTACCTGGGCTCGCCGACGTACCGCAGGCGCTTTCTCGCGAACGCGGCGCAGGCCGGCTACCGCCTTGGCGACGTTCACCAGGCGGTCGGCCATGCGGGGCGGATGGTGGCCGAGCTGCCGCGTCTGTGGCTTGGCGCGCCGGTGACCATCGAGTGGAGCGACGAGGAGCGCGTCGACCGTGCGTACCGCGCCGGCCGCGGTGTCGTGTTCCTGACGCCGCACCTGGGCTGCTTCGAGATCACCGCGCAGGCGGTGGCGCGGCGCTACGCCGAGCGTTATGGCCCGTTGACGGTGATGTACCGCCCGGCGCGCCAGCGCTGGCTGGCGCGGCTGGTGACCGCGCTGCGGCACAGGCCGGGGCTGGACACCGCGCCGACCACGCTCGCCGGCGTGCGCCAGGTGCTCAAGGCGCTGCGCCGCGGCCGCGCGATCGGCCTGCTGCCCGACCAGGTGCCACCTGAAGGGCAGGGCCTGTGGACGCCGTTCTTCGGCAAGCCGGCGTACACGATGACGCTGGCCGCGCGGCTGGCGCAGCAGGGCGCGGCCGTGCTGCTGGTCTGGGGCGAGCGGCTGCCGCGCGGGCGCGGCTACCGTCTGCATTTCCTCGAGTTGGAGAGCGAGCTGGCCGACGACCTGGCGCAGGCGGTGGCGCAGATCAACGGCGAGATGGAGCGCATGGTGCGCGCCTGCCCGCAGCAATACCTCTGGGGCTATGCGCGCTACAAGCAGCCGCGCCAGGAAGTCGCCGAACCATGAGGATCGCGAGCCATGCCGGCGTGCTGTTCATGCGGGCGATCAGTCCGCTGCCGCTGTCCTGGCTGCGCGGATTCGGCTGGGTCATGGGCGGCCTGCTGTACCTGCTCGCGGCGCCGCGCCGGCGCGTGGCCAGCATCAACCTCGCGCTGTGCCTGCCGCAGCAGAGCGAGCGCGAGCGGCGCGCGCTGGTGCGTCGCAACTTCGTCTGCTTCGCGCAGACCTGGCTGGACCGCAGCTGGCTGTGGCACGGCGACCCCGAGGTCACGCGCCGGCGGCTGCGGCTGATCGGCGCGGTCGCGGAACTGGACGGCAACGCGCCGACGCTCCTGTTCGCGCCGCATTTCCTCGGCATGGACGCCGGCGCGACCGCGCTGTCGCAGCAGGTGCCGCGGCGCTTCACCACCATCGTCACGCCGCAGCGCGACCCGATCGTCGACGACTGGATCTCGCGCGGCCGGCGCCGATTCGGCAACGCGCGGCTGTTCACCCGCTTCGACGGCACCAAGACCATCGTCGCGAGCCTGCGCGCCGGCGAACCGCTGTACCTGCTGCCGGACATGAACTTCGGCCCGCAGGAGTCGATCTTCGTGCCGTTCTACGGCGTGCCGGCGGCGACCGTGCCGTCGCTGTCGCGCTTCGCGCGGCTCGGGCGCGCCAAGGTGGTGCCGGTGCTGACGCGCATCACGCCGGGCGGCTACGAAACCGAGGTGCTGCCGGCGTGGACCGACTTCCCGACCGACGACATCCAGGCCGACACCGCGCTGATGAACCGGCGCCTCGAGACCTACATCGACACCATGCCCGAGCAGTACTACTGGGTGCACAAGCGCTTCAAGACGAGGCCGGCGGGTGAACAGCCCGTGTATTAGCTCACCCCCAGGCTTCGCGCACTTCGTGTCGCTTCGCCCACCCCCTTCAAGGGGGCGCACCCAGCGGACCGGCGGAGCCGGACCCGCGGGTGCCCGCGAACCGACGTGCTGTGCGCAACCTCGATGACAGCGTTGACAAGCGGTCGTCAGGGATGCCGCGCGATGAAAGCCTCGATCTCGCGCGCCACCAGGTCGGGCTGCTCGTGCACGATCCAGTGGCTGGCGTCGGGCACTTTTTTCACTTCGAGTCGCGGCACGTATTGCTCCAGGCCGTCGAGCAGGCCGGGCAGCAGCGCGATGTCGTCCAGGGCCCAGAGCACCAGCGTCGGCGCCTCGACGCGCACGCGCACGCGCTCGGGCGGCAGCGACGGCATCGTCACGGGCGGCTGGCCCGGCAGCGGCGGCTTGAGCGGCGTAACCCGGTACAGGTTGCAGCCGCCGGTCAGGCCCTGGTCCCAGACCGCGCGGTAGCGGTCGCGCGTTGCGTCGGTCAGCCAGCCGTGGCCGTCCGCGCCGGCCTTCATCGAGGTGAAGAAATTCCACATGCGCCGGTAGTCGTCGGCCGCGAGCAGCGCTTCCGAATCCGGCTGGGCCAGCCAGTTCATGTAGGCGCTGGCCTGCTGCTGCGCTGGGCTCTGCTGCAGCTCGCGCGCGAAGGTCGCCGGATGCGGCGAATTGATGATCACGAGGCGGTCCAGCCGCTGCGGCAGCGCGTTCGCGAAACCCCAGGCGAATGCGCCGCCCCAGTCGTGCGCGACCAGCGTGGCGATGCGGCCTTGCGCGTCTTCGCTCGCCGCGAGTGCGGCGATGTCCTGGATCATCAGCGGCGCCTTGTACGCGTCGACCTCCTTGGGCGCGCTGGATCGCTCGAACCCGCGCAGGTTCGGTGCGACGCAGCGATAGCCGCCGTGCTGCTCTTCCGCGAAATGCTCGAGCAGTTCGTCCCAGATGAAGGCGGCTTCGGGAAAGCCGTGCAGGAACACCATCAACGGGCGGCCGCGGGTACCGGCGGCGCGGCAGCTCAGCGTGATGCCGTGCGGCAGCGTGCGTTCGAAGGTTTCGATCATCGCGGCGGCTCCGTGGTTGCTATCAATCAAATAGCCGAAGGTGAAGAATCCGTACCGGCTACAGCGCTTTTTTGTTCTGAAAACTCGGGATGCACCCACTGCCACAGCAGCAGGCCGGCCTGATCGACGCCACGGCGCTTCAGTGCCGAAAACAGCATGACCTCGCCGCCGGCGGCCTGCAGCCGCGCGATCGACAGCGCACGGCTGCCCTCGGCGCGCGTGAGCTTGTCGGCCTTGGTCAGCAGCACCAGGAATTTCAGTCCGGCTTCGACGCGCGGGCGGATCAGCTCGAGCAGCCGCTCGTCGAGCGCCGTCAGGCCATGTCGCGGATCGCACAGCAGCACCACGCCGACCAGGTTCGCGCGCGCCACCAGGTAGTTCGCCATCACCTGCTGCCAGCGCAGCTTGTCCTGCTGCGGCACCGCCGCGTAGCCGTAGCCGGGCAGGTCGGCCAGCACCGCGTCGGTCGCGCCCTGCCGGCCGAGCGCGAACAGGTTGATGTGCTGCGTGCGGCCCGGGGTCTTGGACGCGAACGCGAGCTGGCGCTGCTGGGTCAGCGTGTTGATGCAGGTCGACTTGCCGGCGTTCGAGCGCCCGACGAACGCGATCTCGGGCACGTCGAGCGGCGGCAGCTGGTCGAGCCGCGCCGCCGTCGTCAGGAAGCGGGCGGTGTGCAGCCAGCCGGCGGCCTGCAGCGCGGCTTCCATCAGCGGCGCGGGCACCGGCTGCCGTGCGCGTGAGCGCGGCGGGCGGAGGAGGTGAGGGGCAGGGTCATTGCAGTGGGCCGCCCGCAGCGAGTCGCTGCGGGCGGCCCTCATTGTAGAATCGACCCGTTTTGCCAACACCAACAATCCGCACCATGAAGTTGCTTCCCTCGATGCTGGCGGCTGCTGCGCTGGCCGCGTTCTCGATCGCCGGCCATGCGGCCGACGCGGCCGCAGCGCCGCCGGATCTGGCCCGGGGACAACAGGTGTTCACCGCGACCTGCGCGGCCTGCCACGGCGCCGACGGCAACTCGGCGATCGCGATGTATCCGAAGCTGGCGCAGCAGGTGCCGGAATACCTGATCAAGCAGCTGACGGACTTCAAGTCCGGCAAGCGGGTGAACGCGATCATGCAGGGCATGGCCGCGACGCTGTCCGACGCCGACATGCGCAACGTCGCCTACTGGCTGGCGTCGCAAAAGGACAAGCCGGGCTTCGCCACCGACAAGGACCTGGTCGCGACCGGCGAGCATCTGTACCTCGGCGGCGCGATGAATCGCCATATCCCGGCCTGCGCCGGCTGCCACAGCCCGAACGGTGCCGGCATTCCGGCCCAGTACCCGCGGCTGGCCGGCCAGCAGGAAACCTATACCGCCGCGCAGCTGACCGCGTTCCGCGACGGCACGCGCGCGAACAGCCCGGTGATGCCGCAGGTGACTGCGTACCTGACCGACCATGAGATCAAGGCGCTGGCCGACTACATCGCCGGCCTGCATTAGCGGCCCACTCCCCCGGCCCACTTTCGCGCCGACTCGAGGCGCGGCCGCCGCACAGACCCTAGCCCGGACCGGCCTATAGCCGGCGCTCGGCTTCTCGCGCGCCCGAGTCGCGGACAATCCACCCCCATGTCAGTTTCGACCCAGGGACTACGCGTCCGGTCCAGCTCGACGGCGCTGCGCAGCGCCGTCGAGTTGCTGTCGTCGATGCGGTTCTCGATCTCGCTGCTGACCGTGATCTGCATCGCGTCGGTCATCGGCACCGTGCTCCAGCAGGAGGAGCCGTACAGCAACTACGTGAACCAGTTCGGTCCGTTCTGGGCCGAAGTCTTCAGCACGCTCGGCCTCTATGCGGTCTACAGCGCCTGGTGGTTCCTGCTGATCCTCGCGTTCCTGGTGACCAGCACCTCGCTTTGCATCGCGCGCAATACGCCGAAGATCCTCGCCGACCTGAAGACCTTCAAGGAAGACATCCGCGAGCAAAGCCTGCAGGCGTTCGGCCTGCGCGCGCAGGCGGAGCTGAACGAACGGCCGCAGGCAGCCGCGGAACGCGTCAGGAAGACATTGACCGCGGCCGGCTGGCGCGTGAAGGTGCAGCAGCGACCGAACGGCTGGATGGTCGCGGCCAAGGCGGGGTCGATCAACAAGCTCGGCTACATCGCGGCGCACAGCGCGATCGTGCTGATCTGCCTGGGCGGGTTGCTCGACGGCAACCTGGGGCTGCGCGCGCAGATGTGGTTCGGCGGCAAGACCCCGTACACCGGCGGCGGGCTGATCTCCGAAGTGAAGGCGCAGCACCGCCTCTCGCCGAGCAATCCGGCGTTCCGCGGCAACCTGCTGGTGTCCGAAGGCCAGGTGGCCGGCACCGCGATCCTGAACCAGCCCAAGGGGGTGGTGCTGCAGGATCTGCCGTTCTCGATCGAACTGAAGAAATTCGTCGTCGAGTACTACTCGACCGGCATGCCCAAGCTGTTCGCCAGCGACGTGGTGCTGCGCGACAACGCGACCGGCCGCACGAAGACGGCCCGGGTCGAGGTGAACCACCCGGTCAGCTTCGATGGCGTCGAGATCTACCAGTCCAGCTTCGACGACGGCGGATCGAGCGTGCAACTGCAGGCGATGCCGATGGACGGCAGTGGGAAGCCGTTCGTGGTCGACGGCACGATCGGCGGATCGACCCAGCTCACGCGCGCCGAGAGCGGCCGGCCGATGACGCTCGAATTCAGCGGCCTGCGCGTGATCAACGTCGAGAATTTCGGCGACCGCTCGGCCGGGCGCGGCGGCGCCGACGTGCGCCGCGTCAACCTGCGCCAGGAAATCGACCAGAAGCTCGACGCGGCGAACCGGCTGACCAGCGAGAAGACGATGCGCAACGTGGGCCCCAGCGTCAGCTACCGGCTGCGCGACGCGTCGGGCCAGGCGCGCGAATTCAACAACTACATGCTGCCGGTCGACATGGGCGACGGCGTTCCGGTGTTCCTGCTCGGCGTGCGCGACACGCCGGACGCGC
>JAFECV010000135.1 GCA_018241985.1 Pseudomonadota bacterium
CCGGCGCTCTTGACCGGCGCCTTGGGCTTCAAGCCGCCGATATTGTCGAACCGGGCCGTGATCTGGTAGGTCGACTGGAAATTCAGCGACAGCAGGTTGGCCGACTTGAGTGCGAGGAACAGCAGCGCGGCGATGCCGATCACCACGAACAGACCGACCCACAGATCCACTTTGGAGCGTTGCATGCGTATTCTTCCCGTCAGACGCTGAACATCAGTGCGGTCAGGATGAAGTCCAACCCGAGCACCGTCAGCGACGCCATCACCACCGTGCGCGTGGTCGCGCGCGAAACGCCCTCGGGCGTGGGCACCGCCTCGAAACCCTGCAACAGCGCGATGAAGGTCACGGCGAAGCCGAACACCAGGCTCTTGAGCACGCCGTTGCCGACGTCCGCCCACACGTCGACGCCGCCCTGCATCTGGCTCCAGAACGCGCCGGGGTCGATGCCGATCATCAGCACGCCGACGACCCAGCCGCCGACGACGCCGACCGCGCTGAACACCGCCGCCAGCAGCGGCATCGCGATCACGCCGCCCCAGAAGCGCGGCGCCAGGATGCGGCTGACCGGATCGACCGCCATCATCTCCATCGCCGACAACTGCTCGCCGGCCTTCATCAACCCGATGCCGGCGGTCAGCGAGGTGCCGGCGCGACCGGCGAACAGCAGCGCGGTGATCACCGGCCCGAGCTCGCGCACGAGACTCAGCGTGACCAGCAGCCCGAGCGCCTCGGACGAGCCGTAGCGCTGCAGCGTGTAGTAGCCCTGCAGCGCGAGCACGAAGCCGACGAACAGCCCGGACACGGTGATGATCGCGAGCGAGAAGTTGCCGAGGAAATGAACCTGGTCGCGGATCAGCCCGAAGCGGCGAAAGCTCGGGCCGGCCAGCGCGACCAGCCGCACGAAGAGGCGCGCCGCGCGGCCGATGTCGGCGAGCTTCTTGCGCACCGCGAAGCCGAGGTCGGACGGATTGGCCCAGCTCATCGCGTCTTGCGCCGCGGCACGGCGCCGAAGTCCTGCTCGATCGTCGGGCCCGGATAGTGGAAATGCACCGGCCCTTCCGGCAGCGCGTTGACGAACTGCCGCACCAGCGGATCGTCGCTGTGGCGCACGTCGCCCGGCGCGCCCTGCGCGGCGATCTTGCCGTTGGCGAGGATGATCACCTGGTCCGCGATGCGGAAGGTCTCGTCGAGGTCGTGCGACACCACGATGCTGGTCAGCCCCATCGCGTCGTTGAGCTGGCGGATCAGCCGCGCCGAGGTGCCGAGCGAAATCGGATCGAGCCCGGCGAACGGTTCGTCGTACATCACCAGTTCCGGATCGAGCGCGATCGCACGCGCCAGCGCGACCCGGCGCGCCATGCCGCCGGAAACCTCCGACGGCATCAGGTCGCGCGCGCCGCGCAGGCCGACCGCGCCGAGCTTCATCAGCACGATGTCGCGGATCAGCGGCTCGGACAGGTCGGTGTGCTCGCGCAGCGGAAACGCGACGTTCTCGAACACGTTCAGGTCGGTGAACAGCGCGCCGAACTGGAACAGCACGCCCATGCGCCGTCGGGCTGCGTACAACGCGGCCGGGTCCATCTTGGCGACGTCCGCGCCGTTCACCAGCAACTCGCCGCGCTGCGCCCGCTGCTGGCCGCCGATCAGGCGCAGCACCGTGGTCTTGCCGCCGCCGGACGCGCCCATCAGCGCCGTCACCTTGCCGCGCGGTACGGAGAGCGAAATGTCGTCCAGCACCAGCCGCTCACCGTAGCCGAAGCTGAGGTGCCGGATGTCGACGATGGGATCGGACCCGTTGGTATCCATGCAAACAAAAAGCCGGAAACATTCCGGCTGACGCATGATAAGGGATAAGTTTGCCAGTTGCCGACGCGCGCGCCGGGCTCGCAGGCAGGCGCCAGGCGCCCGCGTTACACAAGTTTCCGGGCGGCAACGCGGCGATACGCGGCGGACACCCGGCGCATGAGCCGGGTCAGCACGGCAGTTCGGTGAAACCCGTCAGAAACTCGTCGACGGCACGCGCTGCTTGCCGGCCTTCCCGCCACGCACGCGGTCAGCGTGCCTGTTTCAGCGTGCCTGTTCCTCTTGCGCCCGAAGGGCGATCCGCAAGGGATCACCGAGGCAATTCGGAATACCCCATCATGAATTCATCGACGGCCCGCGCCGCTTGGCGTCCCTCGCGGATCGCCCACACGACCAGGCTCTGCCCGCGCCGCATGTCGCCGGCCGCGAACACGCCGGGCACGTTGGTCGCGTAGCCACCGATCGCTTCGGTGCCGGCCTTGGCATTCCCGCGTGCGTCGCGCTCGATGCCGAACGCGTCGAGCACGCTCGCCACCGGCGCGACGAAGCCCATCGCGAGCAGCACCAGCTCGGCCGGGAACACGCGCTCGGTGCCGGGGACTTCGATCATCCGGCCGTCCTTCCACTCGACCTGCACCGTGGCGAGGCCGGTGACGCGCCCCTTCTCGCCGTTGAACGACTTGGTCGCGATCGCGAACTCGCGCTCGCAGCCCTCTTCGTGGCTGGAACTGGTGCGCAGCTTGATCGGCCAGTACGGCCAGGTCAGCGGCCCGTTCTCGTGCAGCGGCGGCTGCGGCAGCAGCTCGAACTGGGTCACGCTCTTCGCGCCGTGGCGGTTGCTGGTGCCGACGCAGTCCGAGCCGGTGTCGCCGCCGCCGATCACGATCACGTGCTTGCCCGCGGCCGAGATCTGTCCCCTGACCTTGGCCCCGGCATTGACCTTGTTCTGCTGCGGCAAGAACTCCATCGCGAAATGGATGCCGGAAAGTTCCCGCCCCGGCACCGGCAGATCGCGCGACAGCTCGGCGCCGCCGGTGAGCAGCACCGCGTCGAAGTCACGGCGCAGCTGCTCGGGCGTGACCGTCTCCTTCGCGTCGTTCTGCACCTTGGTGTCCTTCGGCATCGCGCCGACCAGCACGCCGGTGCGAAAGCGCACGCCTTCCTTTTGCATCTGGTCGACGCGGCGGTCGATGTGCGTCTTCTCCAGTTTGAAGTCGGGAATGCCGTAGCGCAGCAGCCCGCCGATGCGATCGTTCTTCTCGAACAGGGTCACGTCGTGGCCGGCGCGCGCGAGCTGCTGCGCCGCCGCCATGCCGGCCGGGCCGGAGCCGACCACGGCCACTCGTCTGCCGGTGCGGTGCTTCGGCAGCTGCGGCGTGACCCAGCCTTCGGCCCAGGCGCGGTCGATGATCGCGCGCTCGAGCGACTTGATGCCGACCGGATCGTCGTTGATGTTGAGCACGCAGGCCGCCTCGCACGGCGCCGGGCAGATGCGGCCGGTGAAGTCGGGGAAGTTGTTGGTCGAATCGAGGACCGTGAACGCGTTGCGCCAGTCGTCGTTGTAAACGAGGTCGTTGAAGTCGGGGATGATGTTGTTGACCGGGCAGCCGTTGCTGCAGGTCGGCGTGCCGCAGTCCATGCAGCGCGCGGCCTGGATCCGCGCCTGCGCGGTCTCCAGCCCCGCGACGAACTCGTGGTAGTTCCTGACGCGCTCGGCAACCGGCGCGTAGCTCTCTTCGACGCGCGCGAATTCCATGAAGCCGGTGATCTTTCCCATGGTGTCAATCCTTGCAATATCCGTGTTCGAGGCTGGCTGCCTGGCTCCTTCCCCCTCTGGGGGAAGGCGGGGACGGGGGCAGCGCTGCACGCAGCATGCCCCCACCCCAACCCTCCCCCAGCGGGGGAGGGAGCGAGCAGCCGGTCGACATGCCGCTCGACCTGCTGCTCGGCAAGCCACCGCGCATGCAGCGCGACGTGCGCCGCATCGCACGTCGCTTTGCGCCGCTTCTCCTCGGCGGCGTCTCGCTGCAGCAGGTCGCGTTCGACGTGCTGCGCCATCCGACGGTGGCATCGAAGCGCTTCCTGGTCACGATCGGCGACCGCAGCGTCGGCGGCCTGACGCACCGCGACCAGATGGTCGGGCCGTGGCAGGTTCCGGTGGCCGACTGCGCGGTCACGCTCGCCGACTTCCAGGGCTTCGCCGGCGAAGCGATGAGCATGGGCGAGCGCACGCCGCTGGCGGTGCTCGATGCGCCCGCTGCGGGCCGGATCGCGGTCGCCGAGGCGATCACCAACCTGCTCGCCGCGCCGATCGATCTGCCCCGCGTCAAGCTGAGCTGCAACTGGATGGCGGCCTGCGGCGAGCCCGGCGAGGACGCGGCGCTGTACGACACGGTCGCGGCGGTGGGCCTGGAACTGTGTCCGGCGCTCGGCATCTCGGTTCCGGTCGGCAAGGACAGCCTGGCGATGCGCACCCAGTGGACCGACCCGACGAGCGGCGAGGCGAAGAAGGTCGTCTCGCCGGTCAGCCTGATCGTGAGCGCATTCGCAACGCTGTTGGATGTGCGCGGCACGCTGACGCCGCAGCTCGACGCCGCGCAGGACACGACGCTGGTGCTGATCGACCTGGGGCGCGGCCGGCATCGCGTCGCGGGCAGCATCCTGGCCCAGGTGCTGGGCCAGACCGGCTGCCCGGAGCGCGACGGTGTGCCCGACCTGGACGACCCGCAGGACCTGGTGCGCCTGGTCGCCGCCGTGAACGCATTGCGCGAACGCGGACTGATCCTCGCCTACCACGACCGCAGCGACGGCGGGCTGTTCGCCGCGGTGTGCGAGATGGCGTTCGCCGGCCAGGTCGGGGTCGCGCTGAACGTGGACCTGCTGGTGACCGAGGGCGACGGGATTTCAGACAGCCGCATGGAAACCGGCGACGCGAAGAACTGGGCCGCGCAGGTCGGCGCGCGGCGCGAGGAGCTGACGCTGCGCGCGCTGTTCTGCGAGGAGCTCGGCGTGCTGCTGCAGGTGCCGACGAACGAGCGCAGCGCGGTGATGCAGGTGCTGCGCGAGCATGGGCTCTCGAAGCACAGCCACGTCATTGGCAAGACGCGGCCAGCAGCGTCCGCGGTCGCGAACGGCAAGGGGGAAATCCAGATCTGGCGCGACACGAAGGCGATCTTCAGTGCCCAGCTCGCCGATCTGCACCGGGCCTGGGACGAGGTCAGCTGGAAGATCTGCCATGAGCGCGACAACCCGGATTGCGCGGATGCGGAGCACGCGGCGCTCGGCCGGCCGGATGACCCCGGCCTGCACCTGTTGCTCGCGCCGGGGGCCGAGGACGACGTCGCCGCGCCGTTCCTGAACCTGTCGCGCCCGAAGGTCGCGGTGCTGCGCGAGCAGGGCGTGAACTCGCACCTGGAGATGGCCTATGCGTTCACCGCGGCCGGCTTCGATGCGTTCGACGTGCACATGACCGACCTGCAGGCGGGGCGCGTGCGGCTCGCCCATTTCCGCGGCATCGTTGCCTGCGGGGGTTTTAGCTACGGCGACACGCTGGGCGCCGGCGTCGGCTGGGCGCGCTCGATCAGCTTCAACCCGCGTCTTGCCGAGCAGTTCCGGGCGTTCTTCGCGCGCCGCGACACCTTCGCGCTCGGCGTGTGCAACGGCTGCCAGATGTTCGCCGAACTGGCCGGCATGATTCCGGGCGCCGAGGACTGGCCGCGCTTCACCACCAACGTCAGCGAGCGGTTCGAGGCGCGGCTCTCAATGGTCGAGGTGCTCGATTCGCCCAGCCTGTTCTTTGCCGGCATGGCCGGCAGCCGGCTGCCGATCGCGGTCTCGCACGGCGAGGGCTATGCCGACTTCCGCCATCGCGGCAACGCCGCGCAGGTGATCGCGGCGCTGCGCTTCACCGACAACCTGGGCGGCGCGACCGAGGCCTATCCGTTCAACCCGAACGGCAGCCCGGGCGGCCTCACCGCGGTGACCACCGCGGACGGGCGCTTCACCGCGATGATGCCGCACCCGGAGCGGGTGCTGCGCAACATCCAGATGAGCTGGACCCCGGGCGACAAGAGCGCGTTCAGCCCGTGGATGCGCCTCTGGCGCAACGCGCGGCGCTGGGTCGGATGAAATTTTGATCCGGCGACGCCGGACCGTCAGCCGCGCAGCGCCCGTTCCGCTGTGTCGCGAGGAGAGGCCGTCGCGAACGCGCTGCGCTTACCCCGTCCGGGTTTCGCTGATCAGCACGTCCGCCGGAATGCCCAGGCTGTGGTGCAACCTGCGGATCATGGCCAGGGTCAACGGACGCTTGCGGTTCAGCACTTCGTAGACCCGGTTGCTCTTGCCGATGATGGGCTCGAGATCCTTGATGGACAGACCGCTTTGTTCCATCCGGAATTTGATGGCTTCGACCGGGTCGGGCGCCGAAATGGGAAAGTGCCGGGTTTCGTACGCTTGCACCAGCGTCGCCAGAATGTCCAGACGATCGCCTTCCGGCGTGCCCGGACCGGGATCGGAATCCATCAAGGCGGAAATTTCTTTCAGGGCAGCTTTGTGGTCTGCTTTGGTGTGGATGGGTCGGATATCCATGGTGTGCTCCGGGGCCG
>JAFECV010000136.1 GCA_018241985.1 Pseudomonadota bacterium
CGCCTTGTCGGCCGGCTTGGAGGCGGTCTGCGCAGCCATCGTTCAGCCCTTGGTCTTGGCGCGCCGCGCGCTGTGGCGCTTCGCTGCCGCTGGCTTCGTTGCCGCCGGCGGCGCAGCCGGCACGGGTTCCTGCGCAGGCGCGGGCGGCGTCGCGGCGCCGGGCGGCCGCCGCGTGCGCGCCGGTCGGGGCGCCGCTGCGTCCAGCGCGTTCGCCGGCAGCAGCCGGTCGATCTTGCTCTCGATGCGCTGCAGCGTGTGCGCCAGCTCGGCCACCTCCTTGCGGCTGGGCAGGTTGGCCCGGCGCAGGTAGCCCTCGACCACCTTCTCGAAGGCCTGCTGCATGCCCAGGGAAACCGCCGAAAACTGGTTCAGCGAACGCGCCACCTCCTGCGACTTCATGCCGCCGGTCGCCATCGCGTTGACATCGTTCTCGAGCCGGGTCACGGCATCGCGCCACATCTGCAGCGGGTCGGGAAACAACGAAGACGGCATCTCAACTCCTGCGTTGGGCTCTGCAATCGACTGCTATTGGGTGCGCCTCCCGCATAGTTCGGAGTCGGCGGACCTGGCGCGTCGCGACGCCTGCAATGTAACGCGATGGCCCCTGCGGTGTCACGTCGGCCCAGGACTGTGCCAGCGCTACTTGCCGAGCTCCGTCACGCGCGGGACACTTCGTCGTTCGTGCCCGCGGCCGATGCGCTGCACCCGCGCGCCTTGCATTTTTACAGAGCACTTGCTTGGTGAAATGAATACACTGTCGGCAAGCATTGCCGGCAGCACTTCGCCTTTGTTGCACGCCTCTGTTGCCCCTCTTGTTTTCACCGGAGAACCCCATGACCGAAGCCTTCGTTTTCGACGCCATCCGCACGCCGCGCGGCAAGGGCAAGAAGGACGGCAGCCTGCACGAGGTCAAGCCCGTCAACCTGCTGGCCGGCGTGCTCGCCGATCTGCAGCGGCGCAACGACCTCGACACCGCGCAGGTCGACGACGTGGTGATGGGCGTGGTCTCGCCGATCGGCGAGCAGGGCTCGGTGATCGCCAAGGTCGCGGCGCTGAAGGCCGGCTGGGACTGGCGCTGCTCGGGCGTGCAGCTGAACCGCTTCTGCGCCTCGGGCCTGGAGGCGGTGAACATGGCGGCGCAGAAGGTGCGCTCCGGCTGGGAAGACCTGGTGGTGGCCGGCGGCGTGGAGAGCATGAGCCGCGTGCCGATCGGCTCGGACGGCGGCGCCTGGGCGCAGGACCCGGAAACCAACAGCGCGACCGCGTTCGTGCCGCAGGGCATCGGCGCGGACCTGATCGCCACGCTCGAGGGCTTCGCGCGCGAGGACGTCGACGCGTTCGCGCTGGAGAGCCAGAAGCGCGCCGCGCGCGCCCGTGGCGACGGACTCTTCGCCGGCTCGGTGGTGCCGGTGAAGGATTTCCTCGGCCAGACCATCCTGGACCACGACGAATTCATCAAGCCGCACACCACGATGGAAGGGCTGGCCGCGCTCAAGCCCTCGTTCGAGCAGCTCGGCGCGATGGGCTTCGACGCGGTCGCGATCAGCCGCTACCCGCAGGTCGAGCGCATCCACCACGTGCACCATGCGGGCAACGCCTCGGGCATCGTCGACGGCGCGGCGGCCGTGCTGATCGGCTCCGAGGCCGCCGGCAAGACGCACGGCTTCACGCCGCGCGCGCGCATCGTGGCGGCGGCGCTGTCGGGCGCGGACCCGACCATCATGCTCACCGGCCCCATGCCCGCCACGCGCAAGGCGCTGGCGAAGGCCGGGATGACCATCGACCAGATCGACCTGTTCGAAGTGAACGAAGCCTTCGCCGCGGTGCCGCTGAAGTTCATGAAGGAGTTGAAAGTGCCGCACGAGAAGGTCAACGTCAACGGCGGCGCGATCGCGATGGGCCATCCGCTGGGAGCGACCGGCGCGATGATTCTCGGCACGCTGATCGACGAGCTGCACCGGCGCGGGCTGCGCTACGGCCTGGTCACGCTGTGCGTCGGCGGCGGCATGGGGATCGCGACCATCGTCGAGCGGGTCTGAGTGCGGCCTATCCAGTTTTTTGAGCCAAATCGGCCGATAGCCAAGGTGGGACCTTCACCTGTCGCTCCCATATCAATAGCAAAGGCAATCGCATGAACACCATCCGCTACGAACTCGCAGGCGGCATCCTGACCCTGACCTTCGACGAACCAGGCTCGGCCGTCAACACCATGTGCCAGCAGTGGCAGCAGGACCTGACCGAAGCCGTCGCGCAGGTGGTGCGCGACAAGGAGCAGATCCGCGGCATCGTGCTGGCCTCGGCGAAGAGCACCTTCTTCGCCGGCGCAGATCTCAAGGGCACGATGCGGCTGCAGCCCGGCGATGCACCGCGCCTGTTCGCCGAGATCGAGCAGACCAAGAAGAACTTCCGCCTGCTTGAGACGCTGGGCAAGCCGGTGGTGAGCTGCATCAATGGCGCAGCCCTGGGCGGCGGCTGGGAGGTGGCGCTGGTCGGCCACTACCGCGTCGCCGTGGACGACCCCAAGATCCAGCTCGGCCTGCCCGAGCTGACGCTGGGCCTGATCCCCGGCGCCAGCGGCATCACCAAGATGACGCGCCTGCTCGGCCTGATGGGCGCACAGCCCTACATCCTGGAGAGCCGGCTGTTCAACCCGCGCGAGGCGCTCGAACTCGGCCTGGTGCACGAACTGGTGGCCGACGCAGCCAAGCTGCGGGCGGCCGCGCTGGCCTTCATCGCCGCGAATCCGACCGCGCAGCAGCCCTGGGACGACAAGAATTACAAGATTCCCGGCGGCACGCCGAGCAACCCGAAGATCGCCGGCATGCTGACCGTCGCGCCGGCGGTGCTCAAGGCAAAGACCCGCGGCCTGTACCCGGCGGCGGAATACGCGCTGGACGCGATGGCCGAGGGCGCGCTGGTCGATTTCGACACCGCACTGCGCATCGAGAGCCGGTACCTCGCCAAGCTGGTCGTGAGCACCGTGGCGAAGAACATGATCAACACGTTCTTCTTCGACATGAACGCGATCAAGAGCGGCCAGAGCCGCCCGAAGGACGTGCCGCGCTACAAGCCGCAGCGCGTCGGCGTCCTCGGCGCCGGCATGATGGGCGCGGGCATCGCCTACGCGCAGGCCAGCCGCGGCATCGCGACCGTGCTGAAGGACGTGAGCGTGGACAAGGCAAGCCAAGGCAAGGCGTACAGCGCGAAGATCACGCAGCCGCGCGTCGACAAGGGCCGCATGAGCCCGCACGACCAGCAGGCGCTGCTGGCGCGCATCACGCCCACCGACAAGGCGGCCGACCTGGCCGGCTGCGAGCTGATCATCGAGGCCGTGTTCGAGAACCGCGAGCTCAAGGCCAAGGTGACGCAGGAGGCCGAACAGCAACTGGCGCGGGGCGGCTTCTTCGCGAGCAACACCTCGACGCTGCCGATCACCGGCCTCGCGCAGGCGAGCAGCCGGCCCGAGAAATTCATCGGCATCCATTTCTTCAGCCCCGTCGACAAGATGAAGCTGGTCGAGATCATCCGCGGCAAGGCGACCGACGACGAGACCGTGGCGCGCGCCTTCGACTACGTGCAGGCGCTCGGAAAGATCCCGATCGTGGTCCATGACGCGCGCGGCTTCTACACCAGCCGCACCTTCGGCACCTACGTGATGGAAGGCGCGGCGATGCTGGGCGAAGGCATCCCGGCGCCGGTGGTCGAGAACGCCGCGCTGCAGGCCGGCATGCCGGTCGGGCCGCTGGCGGTGCTGGACGAGACCGCGCTGTCGCTGGCGGTGCATGTGATCGACCAGACCCGCGCCGACGTCCGCGCCGAAGGCGGCACCTACATCGCGACGCCGGGCGAGCTGCTGGTCGAGCGCATGGTCAAGCAGTACGACCGCAACGGCCGCGCGGCCGGCGGCGGCTTCTACGACTACCCCGAGGGGCAAAAGAAGATGCTGTGGCCGCAGCTCAAGGTTCTGTTCGAGAAGCCCGGCGCGAGCTGGGATATGCAGGAGCTGAAGGATCGGCTGCTGTACCGCCAGGCGATCGAGACCGCGCGCTGCCTCGCCGAGGGCGTGCTGACCTCGGTGCACGACGCCAACATCGGCTCGATCTTCGGCATCGGGTATCCGGCGTGGACCGGCGGCGCGCTGCAGTTCATCTACGGCACCGGCATCGATGCGTTCTTCCACCGCGCCGAAATGCTCGCCGCGCGCTTTGGGCCCGGCTTTGCGCTGATGCCGCCGGTGAAGGAGGCGATCCGGCGTCATCAGCCGGTGTACTGAGCGGGCGCGAAGGAACGGGCGCGAAAGGCGCGGCGCGATGCCTTCGGTCGTGATCATCGGCAGCGGCTACGCGGGCCTGTGCGTCGCGATCCGGCTCGCCCAGGCCGGCATGCGCGACTTCGTGCTGCTCGAGCAGGCCGACGCGATCGGCGGCACCTGGCGCGACAACGGCTACCCCGGCGCCGCCTGCGACATCCCTTCGCACCTGTATTCGTTCTCGTTCGAGCCGAACCCGAACTGGAGCCGGCTCTATCCGACCCAGCCCGAGCTGCGCGCCTACGTCGAGCATTGCGTGGACAAGTACGGCCTGCGACCGCACGTCCGCTGCGGCCAGCGAGTGACTGCGCTGCGCTTCGACGAACAGGGCAACGGCTGGCAGGTGCAAACCGCAGCAGGCGGCGGCGAACTGCAAGCGCGCGTGGTGGTGTCGGCCACCGGGGGCCTGAGCCGGCCCGCGCTGCCCGACATTCCCGGCCTCGGCACGTTCGCCGGCGCGGTGTTCCATTCGGCGCGCTGGAACCACGGTTACGACCTGACGGACAAGCGGGTCGCGGTGATCGGCACCGGTGCGAGCGCGATCCAGTTCGTGCCGCAGATCGCGCCGCGGGTTGCCGCGCTCACGCTGTTCCAGCGCACGCCGGCGTGGATCCTGCCCAAGCCGGACCGTCCGCTGTCGGATGCGGAGCGCGCACGCTTCGCGCGGCAGCCCTGGCGGCAACGGCTGGCGCGCACGCTGATCTACTGGACGCTGGAAGCGCGCGCGATCCTGTTCACCCGCTGGCCCGCGCTGCTGCGCCGCGTGCAGCCGCAGGTGCTGCGCTTCGTCGCGCGCCATGTGTCCGACGCAGCGCTGCGCAGCAAACTAACCCCGCACTACACGATGGGCTGCAAGCGCATCCTGCTGTCGAACGACTTCTACCCCGCGCTCGCGCTGCCGCAGGTCAGGCTGGAGACGGTGGCCATTCTCGGTATCGACGCGAACGGCATCCGCACCGCGGACGGCGCACACCATGCGGTCGACGCGATCATCTTCGGCACCGGGTTCCAGGTCGCCGATGCCGGCACGCCGTTTCCGGTGTTCGGCCGCGGCGGCATCGAACTGAACGGCGCCTGGGCCGGCGGCTCGCAGGCCTATCTCGGCAGCACGGTCGCAGGCTTTCCGAACCTGTTCCTGATGACCGGGCCCAACACCGGCCTCGCGCACAACTCGATGATCTTCATGATCGAGGCGCAGACCCGCTATGTGGTCGACGCGATCCTGGGCATGGCCGCGCGCGGCGTGCGCTCGTTCGACCTGCAACCCGCGGTGCAGCAGCGCTTCAACGAATGGCTGCAGCGGCGCATGGCGCGCACCGTCTGGGCCACCGGCGGCTGCCGCAGCTGGTACCTGAACCGCGCAGGCCGCAACGTCACGCTGTGGCCCGGCTTCACCTTCGACTACCGGCGCCGCACCCGGCGTTTCGACTGGCGTAACTACCGGCTGGGGTGACCCCCCACGGTCGCTGGGTGCTCCAGCATATCCGCGGCGCGTCCGGTGCCGCGACCGGCCGACGCCGGACTCGATTAGTTGACAAAGTCATTCATGTGGTTGACATTGTCACCCATGAAATCCGACGCCCCCTCGAAAGACCAGGTGCGCGCGGTGCGCGCGTTCAACCGCTTCTACACCCAGCGCATCGGCGTGCTCGACCCGTACCTGGGCAGCGGGTTCTCGCTGACCCAGGTGCGGGTGCTGTACGAGCTGGCGCACCGCGACCGGCCGACCGCCACCGAACTCAGCCGCGACCTCGTGATGGATGCGGGCTACCTGAGCCGAGTACTGCGCGATTTCGAGGCCCGCGGCTGGCTGGCCCGGGAGCCGTCGCCCGCCGATGCGCGGCAGAGCCTGCTCGCGCTCACCGACGCCGGCCATGCCGCGTTCGCGCCGCTGCAGCAGAAATCGCGCGAACAGGCGGGCGTGCTGCTGGCCAGGCTGTCCGCCGCCGATCGCGGCCAGCTGATCGCCGCAATGGACACGGTGCAGCGGTTGCTGGATCCGGCGTCCGCGGCGCCGCCTCCGCCCCGCACCGTGCTGCTGCGCGAGCCGCGGCCC
>JAFECV010000137.1 GCA_018241985.1 Pseudomonadota bacterium
AGTTCCTGCGGCGAGAACGGCTTGGTGATGTAGTCGTCGGCGCCGGCGTCGAGGCCGGCGACCTTGTCCGGTTCGTCGCCGCGCGCGGTCAGCATCAGGATCGGCACCTCGCGCGTGCGCGGCTCGCCGCGCCAGCGGCGCGCCAGTTCGATGCCGCTCGCGCCGGGCAGCATCCAGTCGAGCAGGATCAGGTCGGGCAGTGCCACGTCCAGCGCGCGCTGCGCGGCGGCGCCGTCCTCGGCCCAGACGGTCTCGAAGCCGTGATGCCGCAGGTTGACCGAGACCAGTTCGGCGATCGCCGGCTCGTCCTCGACGATCAGGACGCGGGGTGCATGCTTCATTGCAAGGCGGACTCGATCTGCGCGATCGTCGTGTGGCGCACGTCGGCGCCCTTGACGATGTAGATGATGAACTCGGCGATGTTCTTCGCGTGGTCGCCGATGCGCTCCAGCGCCTTCGCCAGGAACAGCAGGTCCAGGCTGACCGAGATCGTGCGCGGGTCTTCCATCATGTAGGTGATCAGCTTGCGCACGAAGCCGTCGAACTCGCGGTCGATCAGGTCGTCCTCCTTCAGGATCGCCACCGCGGCGGCCGTGTCCAGCCGCGCGAACGCATCGAGCGCCTTGCGCAGCAGGCCGGAGGCCAGTTCGGCGGCGACCTGCAGTTCGGACGACGGCAGCGCGCGCGCCGCGCCGCTCTCGACGATGGACCGGGCCATGCGCGCGATCTTCTCCGCCTCGTCGCCGACGCGCTCCAGGTTCGCGGTGGTCTTGGAGATCGCGATCAACAGGCGCAGGTCGCGCGCGGTCGGTTGGCGTCGCACGATGATGGTCGACAGCTCGCGGTCGATTTCGATCTCCATCGCGTTCACCCGCGGCTCCACATCGATCACCTGCTGGGCGATCTGCACGCTGAACTGCGACAGCGCGCTGATCGCCTGGCGGATCTGCGCTTCGACGAGCCCCCCCATCTCCATCACGCGCGCGGACACGCCGTTGAGTTCGCTGTCGAACTGGGTCGAAAGGTGCTTCTCGGTCATGGTTTCGTCTCCCGCAGTCTTCGCGTCTAGCCGAAGCGGCCGGTGATGTAGTCCTCGGTCTCGCGGCGCTTCGGTTTGAAAAACAATTCCTCGGTCGCGCCGAATTCGATCACGTCGCCGAGGTACATGTAGGCGGTGTAGTCGCTGCAGCGCGCGGCCTGCTGCATGTTGTGGGTCACGATGACCACGGTGTAGTCGTTCTTGAGTTCGGCGATCAGCTCCTCGATCTTCGCGGTCGAGATCGGGTCCAGCGCCGAACAGGGCTCGTCGAGCAGCAGCACCTCGGGCCGGATCGCGATGCCGCGCGCGATGCACAGGCGCTGCTGCTGCCCGCCCGACAGGCTGGTGCCGCTCTGGCGCAGCTTGTCGCGCACCTCGGTCCACAGCGCGGCTTTGCGCAACGCCCACTCGACGCGCTCGTCCATGTCGGTGGCCGACAGCCGCTCGAACAAGCGCACGCCGAACGCGATGTTGTCGTAGATCGACATCGGAAACGGCGTGGGCTTCTGGAACACCATGCCGACCTTGGCGCGGATCAGCGACACGTCGGTGCGCGAGGTCAGCAGATCCTCTCCGTCGAGCAGGACCTGGCCGCGCGCGCGCTGCTCCGGGTACAGCGCGTACATGCGGTTGAACACCCGCAGCAGCGTGGACTTGCCGCAGCCGGACGGGCCGATGAAGGCCGTCACCCGGCGTTCCGGGATGTCGAGATTGATCCCGCGCAGCGCGTGGAACTTGCCGTAGTGGAAGTCGAGATCCCGGACCGAGATCTTGGTGCTCAGCGCGGCAGTGGTCTGCATGGATGGCTCTTGCATGTTTGGTTGCGTTCCCGGTCGATCGGGTCTGGTGCCGGTCAATGGCGGTGGCGCGACAGCGCGCGCGCCAGCAGGTTCAGGCCCAGCACCAGGGCGGTGATCAGCAGCACGCCGGCCCAGGCGAGCTTCTGCCAGTTGTCGTACGGGCTCATCGCGAACTTGAAGATCGTCGTCGGAATGCTCGCCATCGGCTGGCTCAAGTCGCTGGTCCAGAACTGGTTGCCGAGTGCGGTGAACAGCAGCGGCGCGGTCTCGCCGGCGATGCGCGCGACGGCGAGCAGCACGCCGGTGACGACCCCGGCCCGCGCCGCGCGCAGCGAGATCGACAGCGTCACCTTCCATTTCGGCGCACCGAGCGCGTAGGCGGCCTCGCGCAACCCGGCGGGTACCAGGCGCAGCATGTTTTCCGTGGTGCGCAACACCACCGGAATCACGATCAATGCGAGCGCGAGCGCGCCGGACCAACCCGAGAACGAGCGCTCGCGCGCGACCACCACCGCGTAGATGAACAGGCCGATCACGATCGACGGCGCGGACAGCAGGATGTCGTTGACGAAGCGGGTCGCCCTCGCGAGCCAGCCGGCGCCTTCGTATTCCGACAGGTAGACACCGGCCAGGATGCCGACCGGCGCGCCGATCAGCGTCGCCATCGCCACCATCACCACCGAGCCGTACAGCGCGTTCGCGAGCCCGCCGGCCTCGTTCGGCGGCGGCGTCGACTGCGTCAGCGTCGCCAGCGTGAGCCCGCCGACGCCGAGACGCAGCGTCTCCCACAGGATCCAGAACAGCCAGAACAGGCCGAACGCCATCGCCGCCACCGACAGCGCGAGCGCGACCCGGTTCACGCGCTGGCGTTGCCGCACGCGCGCGAGCCGCTGGTCGAGGGGCTGCACTTGGCTCATGCACGCGCCCCTTCCCGCTTCTGCATCCGGGCCAGCAGCAGCCTGGACAGCGCCAGCACCACGAACGTGATGAAGAACAGGATCAGCCCCAGGTACATCAGCGACGCGCGGTGCAGGCCGGGACCGGCTTCGGCGAACTCGTTGGCCAGCGCCGAGGTGATGCTGTTGGCGGCCTGGAACAGGCTGAACGAATCGAGCTGGTTGAAGTTGCCGATCACGAAGGTGACGGCCATCGTCTCGCCGAGCGCGCGCCCCAGGCCCAGCATGATGCCGCCGACCACGCCGGCGCGGGTGTACGGCAGCACGACCCGGACCACGACCTCCCAGGTCGTCGCGCCGAGTCCGTAGGCGGACTCCTTGAGCAGCGGCGGCGTGACGGCGAACACGTCGCGCATCACCGCCGCGATGTACGGAATGATCATGATCGCGAGGATGATGCCGGCGGACAGGATGCCGATGCCGACCGGCGGCCCGGAGAACAGCGCGCCCAGCACCGGCACATGGCCGAACACGGTCTGCAACGGCTGCTGCACCCAGGTCGCGAGCAACGGCGAGAACACCAGCAGCCCCCACATGCCGTACACGATCGACGGCACCGCGGCCAGCAGTTCGACCGCCGTGCCCAGCGGCTGGCGCAGCCACGCCGGCGCGAGTTCGGTCAGGAACAGCGCGATGCCGAAGCTGACCGGGACCGCGATCAGCAGCGCAATGAACGCAGTCGCCAGCGTGCCGCAGGTCATCACCAGCCCGCCGAAGTGGGCGTGCACCGGATCCCACGCGCTGCTCGCGATGAAGCCGAGCCCGAACTTCTCGATCGCCGGCCATGCGCCGACGACCAGCGACGCGATGATGGCCAGCAGCAGACCCAGCGTCAGCAGCGCGGCCACCGCGGCCGCCGATCCGAACAGGCGGTCCGCCAGCGCGCCGCCGCGCGGCCGGCCGGCGGCCGCGCCCGCATCGGCGCCAGGGCGCTGCGGCGCCTCGAAGCCCGCTTCGACCGCGGTCCGACTGACGGGAACTGCAGCTGACACCGACGACACTTTGCCAGAACCTCGCGGCTGCGTTTGCGGCGGCGTCTGCGCTACGAAGAGGCCCCGCCGCGATAGGCCACCGGCTTGCCGGACGCGTCACGCATCTGGCCCCAGCTCTTGCGCACCACCTCCTTCACCGCTTCCGGCAGCGGGACGTAGTCGATAGCCTGCGCCGATGCGTCGCCGTTGCGGTACGCCCAGTCGAAGAAGCCGAGCACGGCCGCCACCTGCGCCGGTTTGTCCTGGACCTTGTGCATCAGAATGAAGGTTGCGCCGGTGATCGGCCAGGCGTCCTTGCCGGGCTGGTCGGTGAGAACCTGGTGGAAGCTCCTGGACCAGTCCGCGCCCGCCGCGGCTGCCTTGAACGCGGCGGCATCCGGCGCGACGAAATGGCCCGCGGCGTTCTTCAGCAGCGCGTAGGTCATCCTGTTCTGCTTCACGTACGCATATTCGACATAGCCGATCGAATTCGGCAGCCGTCCGACGAACGCCGCGACGCCCTCGTTCCCCTTGCCGCCGGCTCCCGCCGGCCAGTTGACCGCAGTGCCCTCGCCGACCTGCTTCTTCCACTCCGGATTGACCTTGGCTAGGTAGTCGGTGAACAGGAAGGTGGTGCCGGAGCCGTCCGCGCGGCGCACCGGGGAGATCACCGCATCCGGCAGCGGCAGGGTCGGGTTCAGCGCGCGAATCGCCGGATCGCTCCATTTGGTGATCCGGCCGAGGTAGATGTCGCCGAGCACCTTGCCGTCGAGCTTCAACTGGCCCGGCGCGATGCCCTTGATGTTGACCACCGGGATCACGCCGCCGATCACCGTCGGGAACTGGATCAGGCCGTCCTTCGCGAGCGCGTCGTCGGCGAGCGGCATGTCGGAGGCGCCGAAATCGACGGTCTTCGCATTGATCTGCTGGATGCCGGCGCTGGATCCGATCGACTGGTAGTTGATCTTCGCGCCGGTCGCCTTGTTGTAGTCAAAGGCCCAGCGCGCGTAGATCGGCGCCGCGAACGTCGATCCGGCGCCGGTCGCCTGCTGAGCGAGAACCGGCATTGCAAGCGAACCGGCCAGCGCGGCGAAGCCAAGGACAGCTACCGAGCGAAACTTGATGAACTTCAAGGGCTTCCCCTTTCAGTTTGTTGAGACAAGGGAACTCTAGATCGCGCGTGTGACAGGCGCGTGACAAAACCGGAAAACGACGCGCGCAAGCGACGCGAATGGCCGGCGTGCCGGACGACGCACAGGCCTTTCCCGGAGATCGGGTCGGGCCGGCCGGATCGGGTCGGGCCGGGCTAGGACACGCCGCCGACGGCCCGGGCCAGGCGCTCGGCCCAGTCACGCGCCGCCTGCGCATCGCGCGCCTCGACCATGACCCTGAGCACCGGCTCGGTGCCGCTGGGCCGAATCAGCACCCGGCCGCCGTCGCCGAGCGCCGTCTCGGCCGCGCGCGTGGCCTCGGCCAGCGCGGCATTGCGCTTCCAGTCCTGCCCCGGCGCGAGCCGCACGTTGATCAGCGTCTGCGGGAACAGCGTGACCTCGGCCAGCAACTGCGCCAGCGTACGGCTGCTGCGCACGCACGCCTGCAGCATCTGCAGCGCGCTGATCAGCCCGTCGCCGGTGGTGTGCTTGTCCAGCGCCAGCAGGTGGCCCGAGCCTTCGCCGCCGAGCAGCCAGCCCTGCTGCTCCAGCGCCTCGAGCACGTAGCGGTCGCCGACGCGCGAGCGCACCAGCGCGATGCCCTGGGCCTTGAGCGCGAGCTCGACCGCCATGTTCGTCATCAGCGTGCCGACGACGCCGGGAACGGCCTCGCCGCGCGCGTGCCGGTCGCTCGCGAGCAGGTACAGCAGCTCGTCGCCGTTGTAGAGCCGGCCGCTCTGGTCGACCACCATCAGCCGGTCGGCGTCGCCGTCGAGCGCGATCCCGTAGTCGGCGCCCCGCTCGCGCACCGCCTGCACCAGCGCGTCGGGATGGGTGGCGCCGACGCCGCGGTTGATGTTCAGGCCGTCCGGCGCGCAGCCGATCGCCGTGACCTCGGCCCCGAGCTCGTGGAACACCTTGGGCGCGACCTGATAGGCCGCGCCGTGCGCCGCATCGACCACGATCTTCAGGCCTCGCAGCGTCAGGTCGTTCGCGAACGTGCTCTTGCAGAATTCGATGTAGCGGCCGGCGGCGTCGTCGAGCCGGCGCGCCTTGCCGAGCGTCGCCGAATCGGCCCAATGCGGCGCCTGCTCGAGCGCGGCCTCGACCGCCTGCTCCCATTCGTCCGGCAGCTTGCTGCCGCGCGCGCTGAAGAACTTGATGCCGTTGTCGCCGTACGGATTGTGGCTGGCGCTGATCACCACGCCCAGGCTTGCGCGCAGCGCGCGCGTGAGGTAGGCGACGCCGGGCGTCGGCAACGGCCCGAGCAGCACCACGTCGACCCCCGCCGAGTTGAACCCGGACTCGAGCGCGCTCTCGAGCATGTAGCCCGAGATCCGGGTGTCCTTGCCGATCAGCACCGTGGGACGTGGCTCGGTGTGCCTGAGC